>VXRC01000032.1 GCA_009838645.1 Gemmatimonadota bacterium
CTGCAAGATCATGGACTTTGGCAAGTACAAGTACGAGCAGAGCAAGCGGGTGAAGGAATCGCGCAAGAAGCAGCACGTGACGCAACTGAAGGAGATCCGCTTCAAGACGCCCAAGATCAGCGAACACGACCTGGAGTACCGGGCCGAACAGGCCCGCGATTTCCTGAAGCACGGGAACAAGGTCAAGGTGTCCGTGCGGTTCTGGGGCCGTGAAATGACCCACGTGGAACTGGGCCAGCGGAAATTGGAGCACATGGCGCAGATACTGGAGGACGTGGGCACCATCGAACAGCGGCCCAGGCTGGAAGGCCGCAGCATGTCGCTGGTCCTCATGCCCAGGTAGACACCAGGAGTAGATCATGCCGAAAATCAAGACGTTGAAAGCGGCGGCGAAACGCTTCAAGCGGGTCGCCTCCGGCAAGTTCAAACGCAGCCATTCCCACGCGACCCACAATAAGTTGTCCAAGAACGGCAAGCGCACGAGAAGCCTTCGCGGCACCGCCATGGCGAGCAAGGCCGACACGCCGCGCCTCAGGCGGATGATGCCGAACTAATAGTCATGGTGTGCCTGACCGCACAGCCTGGGATGCCAAACTAGATGTCATGGTGTGCCTGACCGCACAGCCTGGGACGCCGAACTAATTTAAGGAACAGAACACATGCCACGTGCCACGAACGCCACCGCCTCGCACAGGCGGCGCAAGAAAACCATCAAGCTGGCCAGGGGATACTGGGGCCGCCGCAACCGGCTTTACCGGACGGCCCGCGAAGCCGTCAACCGTGGCTGGGCCTATGCGTACCGCGACCGCCGCCGCCGCCGTCGCGATTTCCGCCGTCTGTGGATCACCCGGATCAACGCGGCGGCAAGGCTCAACGGCCTGACGTACGGTCAACTCATACACGGCATGAAGCTGGCCCGGATCGAAATCGACCGGAAACTCCTTGCCGAACTCGCCGTCAACGATCCGCCCGCCTTCGCCGTGGTGGCAGACGCAGCCAAAGCGCAGGTCTCCTGACGCTAAACCACCGTAGACCGCTGAAGGACCGGGACCGGACCATTCATGGTACAGGAAGCAGAAGCGATTGAAGCCCGGGCGCTGGAGGAAATCGCCCGCGCCGCCGACCCGTCGGACCTGGAAGATATCCGCATCAGGTACATGGGGAAGAACGGCGACCTGACCCGCGTCCTGCGGTCCGTGGGCAAGGCGGAACCCCGAGACCGCCCCCGCATCGGCCAGCGGGTCAACCAGGCCAAGAAGACCATCGGCGAAGCCCTGGAAGCGCGCAGGGCGGCGTGCGAAGCGAGTGGGGAAACCGCGGCCGGCGACCTGGACGTCACGCTGCCGGGACGCCCCCCGCCCCTGGGAAGCAAGCATCCGCTGACCCTGATCCGCGAGGAAGTCACCGAGATCTTCCGGGACATGGGTTTCTCGGTGGTGGACGGTCCCGAGGTGGAGTGGGACTACTATAACTTCGAAGCGCTGAACATCCCGCGTGACCATCCGGCCCGGGACACCCAGGACACCTTCTATCTCGGCAGCGACATCGTGCTCCGGACCCATACCTCGCCGGTGCAGGTCCGGGTCATGGAACAGCAGAAACCCCCGGTGCGCGTGATCGTGCCGGGACGCACCTACCGCCACGAGAACCCCGACGCCACCCACGCCTTCACCTTCCATCAGTGCGAGGGCCTGTACGTGGACAAAGGCGTCACGATGGCGCAGCTCAAGGGCGACATGACCTATTTCGCCCAGCGGCTCTTCGGCGGGAAGGTCAAGGTGCGTTTCCTCCCCGATTTCTTCCCCTTCACCGAACCCAGCGTACAGTACGACTTCTCCTGTGTCGCGTGCGGCGGAGGCGGTTGCCGGATTTGCAAGCACTCGGGCTGGCTGGAGATCTCGGGCGCCGGCATGGTCGACCCGGCCGTCTTCGGATTCGTGGACTACGATCCGGAAGTATACACCGGCTACGCCTTCGGCATGGGGCTGGACCGCCTCGCCATGTTCAAGTACGGGATCGACAGCATCCATATGTTCCTGGAGAACGACCTGCGCCAGCTCGAAGGCAACTGAGCGCGGTGCGTCCGGCACGGAGCCCGGCGACCGGCAAGAAGCCCGGCGTCCCCGGCAAGGAGCCAAGCGTCCGATGGTGATTAAAGTACCCCTTTCGTGGCTGCAGGCGTACTGCGACATCCCGTGGCCCGTCGAAGAACTGGTGGACCGGCTGGTCATGTCCGGCCTGGAAGTCGACGGTGTCGATACGGTCGGCAGCGACTTCGAGGGGTTCGTCGTCGGACACGTGGAGCGCGTGGAGCGCCATCCCAACGCCGATCGGCTTTCCCTCTGCACCGTGGACGTGGGGAGCGAGTCCCTGCAGGTCATCTGCGGGGCGCCGAACGTGGCCGCCGGCCAGAAGGTGCCGGTCGCGCGGGTCGGCGCGGTGCTGCCGGGCGGCATGGAGATCCGGAAAGCGAAGATTCGCGGGGTGGAGTCCTTCGGGATGATCTGCTCCGAGGCCGAACTGAACCTGTCCGACGACCACGAAGGCATCATGGTGCTCGATGCCGGCGTCGAACCCGGACAGCCCCTGAAGAACGTCGTGGGCGGACCGGAAACGGTGTTGAGCGTCGACGTGGGCACCAACCGCCCCGACTGCCTTTCGCTCATCGGCGTGGCCCGGGAGATCACCGCCCTGTCGGGCGGCGAACTGCGCCTGCCGTCCGGCGGCGTCGATGAAGCGGGTCCTCCCGTCGATACCCTGGCCAGCGTCCGCGTCGACGCCCCCGATGACTGCCCCCGGTTCGTGGGCCGCGTGATCACCGGCGTCCGGATCGGGCCTTCGCCGGACTGGCTGAAGAGACGGATCGAAGCCGCCGGTGTCCGGTCCATCAGCAACGTGGTCGACGTGACGAACTACGTCATGCTCGAAATGGGACAGCCGCTGCATGCCTACGATCTGGACAGGCTGGCGGGACGGGGCATCGTCGTCCGCCGCGCCGGGGAGGAGGAGGCCTTCACCACCCTGGACGGGGTGGACCGTACCCTCGACGGCGAGGTGCTGATGATCGCCGACCACGAAACGGGCATCGGCGTCGGCGGCGTGATGGGTGGACTGGATACCGAGATCACCCCGGAAACCGGCAGGGTCTTCCTGGAAGGCGCCTGTTTCGACGCGGTGCGGGTGCGGCGGGGTTCGAAGGCGCTGCAGCTGCAGACGGACGCGTCGCGCCGGTTCGAACGGGGCATGGACCCGGAACTGCAGGGCGAGGCCGTGGGCAGGGCCGCGGGGCTGATCGCCGAGGTGGCCGGGGGCGTGGTGGCGGAAGGCATGATCGACGTCCGGGCCCCGGCCGGACCCGACCCGGCGATCCGGTTGCGAACGAGCCGCGTGAACGGGTTGCTGGGCACCGGCCTGGACCGGGACGAGATCGCCGCGTTGCTGCGCCGGCTGCGGTTCGACGCGTGGGCCGACGGCGTGGATCTCGAGGTCGGCGTGCCGTCGTTCAGGCGGGACGTGTTCCGCGAAGTGGATCTGATCGAGGAGGTCGCCCGCCTTTACGGCTACGACAAGATCGAACCGGTGGGTTCTGCGCCGCCCCGAGACGATTCGGCCGAAGCCCGGGGACAGGAGGAGGCCCGCCGCGGCAAGCAGGACGACCAGCAGCGCCTGCGCGACGCGATGGCCGGGTTCGGCTTCACGGAGGTGGTCACCCACAGTCTCCTGCACCCGGACCTGAACCGCCTCATCGATCCATCCCGTCCCAGCGTCATGATCGACAATCCCCTGAGTCCCGAACTCTCCGCCATGCGCACAAGCCTGGCGGCCTCGGTGCTGGGTGTCGTGCGCTGGAACGCCAATCGGAAAGTACGGGACATCCGCATATTCGAGGCCGGGCGCGTTTTCTGGGCGAAAGAAGAAGGCCTTCCCGACGAACCCGAACACCTCTGTTTCGCCGTCACGGGGCAGCGCCACAGCCCGCACTGGGACGGCCCTCCGGAGGCCTTCGATTTCTTCGATTTGAAGGGTCTTGCGGAAGCGCTTCTCAGCCGGTTAGGACTTGACAGGGTCGAAACCGTCTCGTATGATAAGGTCGATCCTCTGTTCGATGAGGACCGGACCGGCGAACTGCTCGCGGACGGAATGCGGACCGGCCGTTTCGGCGCGGTGTCGCACCGGGTTCTCGACCAATACGAGATCCGGGAGCCCGTATGGATGGGGGTGATCGACTGCGGCGTCCTCTTCGGCCAGGCGTCTGATCGAAGGACCTATCGTGCGCCGCCCAAGTACCCCGCGGTCGAGAGAGACCTGGCTATTGTCGTGCCCGAAGAGGTTACTCATCGGGACATACTGAATGAAATCCGCGCGTGTAGCGGCGACCTCCTGGAATCGGTCGAACTGTTCGACGTGTACCGGGGAACGCAGATCGCGGCCCATAGCAAGAGCATGGCGTACGCCATGCGGTTCAGGTCCGGAGAACGGACGCTGACGGACGCTGAAGTCACGCGGCTTCAGGACAAGGTGCTGCGCCGGCTGGTGAGCCGGTACCGGGCGGAACTTCGCTCCTAGCGTCGTCGAGGCGCGCTGGAATACACCTTTGCGGAGGGATCCATGCAAGAACAATCCATAGAGATGTTGCTGGGCCGGATCGAAACGATGATCGACCTGATCCAGCGGTTGAAGGAAGAGAACGCGGATCTGCGCGGCCGGAACCAGAACCTCGAGACGCAGGTTCAGGAACTGCAGCAGCAGCAGGAGCAGTCGGTTACCTCCAAAGAAGAACTGAAACAGGAAAACCAGGCGTTGCGCGTCAAGCAGGACGACATCAAGGCGCGTATAGACACGATGCTGTCGCGCCTGGACGTCATCGAGTAGGATCAGTCCAGATCAGTCCCTGTTTTGACCGCCGCAGTCCGCCTGGCGTCCGGCATGCGTTTCCAGGCCGGCTGCTCACCGGGATGGACCCATTATGGATGACGAGAAAGTCACCGTACGCGTCAACATCTGCGGGACCGAATATCCGATCCAGGCGGAAGAGGAAGCCGAGTACATCCAGCGGATCGCCGCCTACGTGGACGAGCGCATGCGCGAGGTACCCGTCAGCGTGACCATGCAGTCCCTTACCAGCGTGGCGGTCCTCACGGCGATCAGGATCGCCGACGAACTGCACAAGGTACGTGAAAAACAGCAGAACCAGATCGTATCGGAGTCCATGCATCACGATCGGATCGCGGAGCTGATCCGGCGCATGGACGAGTTGCTGGAGCACCCGGTTCCTGAACAGGATGAAGAGAAGGAAGACCATGACCGATCTTGTTGAGGAACGGACCATGTCCGGAACAACCGTCGTAATTGAAGAAGGTGGCTGCCACTATGCTTGTGACGATCAGTCTCTACGCCGGCACCGCCCTGATCATGTTTCTCTTCGGATGGTTCATTCGAAAGCGTGTCGAAAAACGTAAGACGGACAGTATGGAGCGCTTGGCAGAGAGCATCCTCGCAGAGGCGGTGGAAGAAGCTGAAACGATAAAGAACACGGCCAGGATCGAAATGGAGGAGGAATCCTACCAGGCCAAGGCAAAGTTCGAGCGAGAAAGCAACCAGACCCGCCAGGACTTCCAGCGCGTCGAAAAACGGATCTCGATCAGGGAGCAGAACCTGGAGCGCAAGGCCGACTACGTGGCCAAGCGCGAAAAAGGCATCCAGAAGCATCTCCAGTCGCTGCAGGAGCGGGACGAGAAACTGGTGGAATCCGAAGAGCGGCTGGATCAGTTGATCAAGCGGCAGACCGAACAACTCGAGCAATCCGCCGGCATGACGACGGAGGAGGCGAGAAAGGCGCTGCTCAGCAACATCGACGCCCGGATACGCGCCGAAGCCGGCCAGCAAGCCCGCAGCATAATCGAAGAAGCCCGCCAGAACGCGGAGGTCGAAGCCCGGGAAATCATCACGCACGCGATGCAGAAACACACGCTGGATCACGTGACGGAAACGACGACGTCGGTCATATCCCTGCCCGATAACGAAATGAAGGGACGCATCATCGGACGCGACGGACGCAACATCCAGGCGTTCGAAATGTCAACCGGGATCGACGTCATCGTCGACGACACCCCCAATGCCGTCGTCCTCTCCGGGTTCAACCCCATGCGCCGCGAAATCGCGAAGCTGTCCATGGAGAAGCTCATCCAGGACGGGAGAATCCATCCCGGATTCATCGAGCAGGTCGTCTCCAAGACCCAGGAAGAAATCAGCGATCTGATCCAGGATACGGGCGACCAGGTGCTCTTCGACCTGGGCATTACCGGCGTCCGTCCCGAGCTGGCCATGCTGCTCGGGCAGCTGAAGTACCGGATGACCAGCGGGCAGAACGCGCTGCATCACTGTCGCGAAGTGGCCGAGCTGGCGGGGATCATGGCGCAGGAACTGGACCTGGACGTGACCCTGGCCAGGCGCTGCGGACTGCTGCACGACATCGGCAAGGCCGTGGAAGGCGGACCGGAAGGCGCCCACGGGAAACTTGGGAGATCGGTCGTCGAGAAATACGGAGAACCGTCCGAAGTGCTGGAATGCATCGACGCCATCCACGAAAACCCGGAAGAGACCACCCCCATGGCCGTGGTGGTCAGAACCGCCGACGCCCTATCCATGTCCAGACCGGGCGCGCTCAGGGAACCGCTGGAAAAGTACGTCCGCCGGCTCCGGGAGATGGAACGGCTGGTGAACTCCTTCGACGGCGTATCCAGGGCCTTCGTCATGAAGGCGGGAAAAGAAGTACGGGTCATGATCGATCACGAGGAAGTCGACGACCTCCGCGCGGTCCAGCTCGCCACGGAAATCGCCCGTAAGATCCAGGCCCGGATGGAATACTCGGGCCAGATCAAGGTGACGGTCATCCGGCAGACCCGGGCGGTCGAAATCGCCAGGTAGGGGTGTTGCCGGTAGAACGACATGGCCCACAAAGCGGTGTTTCCGCTAAAGCGGGATGGCCGGTAAAGCGGCGTTGCCGGTCGGTCGCTATGGCCGGCACAGACCGGGGAGGTAGGCCAGGCTTGGTAAACGAGGGCGACAACGGCGTACTGACCGTTACCGAACTGACCGCGGGGATCAAGACGCTCCTCGAGGAAGCGTTTCCCTACTTGTCGGTATCCGGTGAAATCTCCAACTACAAGCGGCACTCGTCCGGTCATGCCTACTTCTCGCTGAAGGACGACCGCAGCCAGCTGCGATGCGTCATGTGGCGGTCGGCGAACCGCAAACTGACATTCGAACCCGAAGACGGCATGGAGGTCCTGGCGCGGGGTGCCCTTTCCGTCTACGACGTGCAGGGGCAGTACCAACTCGTCGCCCAGCAACTGAGGCCCGTGGGCGCAGGCGCGCTCCAGGCGGCCTTCGAACGGTTGAAGGCCAAGCTCGAGAAAGAGGGCCTGTTCCGCGAGGAACACAAGCAGGCGCTGCCTTCCTTCCCGGAGCGGGTGGGCGTGGTCACCTCCGCGTCCGGCGCCGCGGTCCGGGACATCATTCAGGTCCTGCGCAGGCGTGCACCGTGGGTCTCGATTATCCTCCGGCCGGCGCCCGTGCAGGGCGAAGGCGCCGCGGCGGAGATCGCGGCCGCCATCGAGGAGATGAACGACTACGGCGTGGTGGACGTGCTGATCGTTGGCCGGGGAGGCGGATCGGTGGAGGACCTGTGGGCGTTCAACGAAGAGGCGGTGGTCCGGGCGGTCTTCCAGTCCCGGATCCCGGTGGTTTCGGCCGTGGGACACGAAACGGACTACACGCTGACCGACTTCGCGGCCGATCTACGGGCGCCCACGCCATCGGGCGCGGCCGAAATCGTCGTCCGCGACCTGCGGGAATTGAAGGACCGGTCGGAGGCCGTGCTGAGACGGCTCTGCGGAAGCATGACGGGGTACCTGGACCGGTCCCGCCAGCGGGTTGCCACGGCACTGACCAGTTACGGGATCAGGCGGCCCGTCGACCAGATCGGCCAGTACGCCCAGTTCACCGATGAACTGACCCGCCGCCTGGCCGACCGGTGCTTCCACGACCACGAAACACGCGTCCAGCTGGTCGGAGGACTGGCCGGACGGCTCCAGGCCCTCAGCCCGCTCTCCGTACTGGAACGCGGATACGCCGTCTGCCAGCGCGCGTCGGACGGGCGCATCGTCCGCGATGCGGATGAACTCAGCGTCGACGACCGTGTGAACGTACGCCTGCGCAAGGGCGAAGCGTTCTGCCGGGTCGAGCACCTGCATGACGGGGCGGAAAAAACAGTGGCTGCCGACCGGGGTAAACGGCGCGAGGAAGCGCCGGCCACCTTCGGCCTGTTCGATGAATCGAATACCACCGAAACTGCCTGACCGACGGGATACCGAGGATGAACGAAAAGGAAAAACCGACTTTCGAGGAAGCGCTGAAGCGCCTCGAGCTTATCGTCGAACGCATGGAACAGGGCGATCTCCCGCTGGATGAATCACTGGCCCTCTTCCAGGAGGGCATCGAGCTTTCCCGGATCTGCACCCGGCAGCTGAACGCGGCGGACGAACACGTGCGCAAGCTGGTGCGCGTGGAGAACGGCCGGTTCGTCATCGAGCCCTTCGAACCGGAATCGCCGCCCAGCCAGGGCAACGACCTGCAGTTCTAGATTCCGGCGACCCCCATCGAGCGTTCCCGTCGGGCCGGGTGTCCCTAGACGCGTGGGATCGTACCACGCGGGATCGTACCACCTTCGCGGTCCCACTGCCGCCAATGCCGCAAGCCGCGCCGACGGGGCCGCACCAGATGAATGGCGTCGTTTATGACCGATACCCCGGGAAAGCAGGACTTCCTCGACGCGCTGGCCGTGCGCAAGGAATGGGTGCGCGAGTACCTGGAAGCTGACCGCCGTAAAGTACTGTTCGTTCCGGAGGACATTCACGACGGGGTGTTCAGCTACCTGAAGGCGTCCGGCAAGGTGCTCCGTCCCTGTGTGCTCTACTTCTCCTGCGGCGCCGTGGGCGGCCGGGAGCGGTCCGCAACGCCCGCGGCGGTCGCGGTGGAACTGTTCCACACCTGGACCATCGTACATGACGACATCATGGACCGGGACGCGCTGCGGCGCGGCACGCCCACCGTCCACGAGGAATTCAGGAGACGGTCGCTGGCCGGCGGGGCTTTCGACGAAAGAGAAGCCGCCCACTACGGCCTGTCTATCGGGATCATGACCGGCGAGGTCCAGCACGGGTGGGCCACCGCGCTATTGACTGAACTGTACGACGCGGACGCGGACAACGGCGAGGTGGTGATCGAACTCATCCGCTACCTGGAGACGGAAGTACTCCTGGCTCTCGTCGGCGGACAGGCGCTGGACATTCAGTACGCCAAGGCGCCCATGGACAGCCTGGACGAAGCGTCCGTGATCGACATGTTCTGGCGAAAAACAGGCGCGCTCTACGCCTTCGCGGGCGCGGCCGGCGCGATGATCGGCCTGAATACGCCGGACCGGAACCACCCCATGGTAAGGGCGATTTCATCGTTCACCGGCGAATGCGGCGTGGCTTTCCAGCTGCAGGACGACATCCTGGGCCTCACGGCCGACGAGGCCACGCTGGGGAAACCGGTGTGCTCCGACCTCCGGGAAGGGAAGCGCACCCTGCTGCTCGTCCACACCTACCACAGGGCTTCGCCCGCCGAGCGGCGGTTTCTGCTCGACGTCGTCGGAAAACCGGGGGCTACCGACGGGCAGATCGCGGAGGTCCGCGACCTCATCCTGGTCCACGGCGGTCTCGACCACGCCCGGTCGCTCATGGAACGCCGCGTGGCCGATGCCATTCGAAATCTCGATGCGATTCCCGACTCTTCCTATAAGGGGTACCTGGTCAACTGGGCGGAGTACCTGATCGGAAGGACCTTCTGATGCATCGCGTGGGCATCATCGCCAATCCGGCGCGGCCTGTAGTCGCCGGACTGATTCCGGAACTCGTGCGGCTGGTCAGGTCGCGGACTGGAAAGCCAACGCTCGCGGCCGGCCTGGCAGCCACGGCCGGCGAGGCCGTAGCCCGCAGGGAGTGCGTGGTCGTGGATTCGGACGAACGCGCTGTGGAGGACGTCGACTGGGTCATCGCCATCGGGGGGGACGGCACACTGCTCAAGACCGCGCGCCTGGTGGGCGCTTCCGGCACGCCCATTCTCGGCGTCAATTCCGGAAAGCTCGGATTCATGATGCAGACGACGCCCGGCGACCTCGACGACGCCCTCGAACGCGTCTTCGACGGGCGGTACACGCTGGAAAAGCGGCTGGTCCTGCAGGGACGGATAGCGAACGGGACGTCGGTGGACGCGGCCGCCGGTGCGGGCACGGCCGCCGGTGCGGGCACGGCCGCCGGTGCGGGCGCGGCCGCCGCCGATGCAGACCAGGTAGTCGCCGGCGCGTTTTCAGCGCTGAACGATATCGTGATCGACAAGGGCGCGATCTGCCGGGTCATCGAACTGGGCATCTATATCAATGACGAATACGTCAACGATGTCATGGCCGATGGGCTGATCGTGTCGACCCCGACCGGCTCCACAGCCTATTCGCTGGCGGCGGGAGGCCCGATTCTGGCGCCCGACATGGAAGCGATCGTCGTGTCGCCCATCTGTCCGCATACGCTTTCCAATCGCGCCATGGTGCTCGCCGCACGGGACCGCATCCGGATCGAAGTCCGGGCGGACCATCCCGATCTCCTGCTCACCGTGGACGGCCAGGAGAACGTGGTGATCCAGCCGGGCAGCACGGTCGAGCTCTTCCGGGCGGACCACACCATACACCTGATCCGGTTCACGGATCGTTCCTTTTACGATGTCCTGCGCACGAAGCTGAAATGGGGGGAACGCTGAACAACCCGGTCCCGGCCGGACCTGCCCGGTCCGGCCTTGCTCGACCGGTCTCGTGCGGTCCCCGCCGTTCATGTTGTAGCCTATGCTCGCGAACCTGAGGGTCACAAACTACGCGCTTCTGGATGAGGTGGACATCGAGTTCACCCCCGGACTGAACGTGCTCACGGGTGAAACCGGCTCCGGGAAGTCCATCCTGATCGGCGCGCTGGGACTCGTTCTCGGCGGCCGGGCCGCGTCGGACACCATACGGGGCGGTGCCCGGTCCGCGATCGTCGAGGGGCTGTTCGAAGGGGAGCGCGACCCGCAGCTGCGGGACCTGCTATCGGAGATCGGCGTGGACCCGGAGGAGGATGCGCTGATTATCCGTCGGGAGGTCAGCCGCGACGGGCGCAACCGGTGTACGATCAACGGCAGCCTGGTCACCGTTTCCGTCCTCAGGAGACTGGGCGTCCTGCTGGTCGACCTTCACGGACAGCACGATCACCAGACGCTGCTGAACCCGCGGACGCACCGGGACTTTCTGGACGGTTTCGAAGACGTCCGAACGCCGAAGAAACGCGTCGCAGAAGCCTACCGCCGATTCACCGAAAGGTCGGAGGCCCTGCGGCTGCTGGAGGAGGAACTCGCCGCCACCCGGGAGCGGGAAGAACTCTACCGCTTCCAGCTCGACGAACTCGATCAGGCGGGCCTTTCGCCGGGGGAGGACGAGGAACTGGAAAGGGAACGAGCCGTCCTGGAGCACGCGGAACAGTTGATCCGGGTCGCTTCCGAGGCTTCCGAGGCGCTTTCCGAGGGCGAGGGTGCGTTCGTCGACGGACTGGTCCGCGTCATCCGCGCGTTGGAGGACGCGGAGCGCATCGACCCCTCGCTCGGCGAGGCCCTCGAAAGCGTGCGCACCGCGCGTTACCAACTCGACGACTGCACCGATTTCCTGCGGCGCTACCGCGACCGCGTCGAATACGACCCGGCGCGCCTGGAAGAGGTGATGGACCGGCTGGATCTCATCGGCCGGCTCAAGCGGAAATACGGCGCCACCCTCGAAGAGGTCGCGGTCCACCGCGAACGGATCGCCGGAGAACTGGAACGGATGGACACGGCCGACGAACGCCGGAACCGTCTGAGCGAGGAAGTGGAAGCGGCCCGGCGTGACCTGGCCGAAAGGGCGAAGGCCCTGTCGGACCGGCGCAAACAGGTTGCCCGCAAGCTGGAAGGAAGGGTCGTGGCGGAACTGGCGGAGCTGGGCATGGGGAAGACGGGCTTCCAGGTCGGGATCGCGTGGCAGGAGTCCGATGACGGTACGTTGCGGATCGACGGCCGCGGTTTCCGAGTGGACGCCCACGGGATGGACCGGATCGAATTCCTGATATCGCCCAATGCCGGGGAGGATCTGAAGCCGCTGGCGAGTATCGCATCCGGTGGCGAGATCTCCCGCATCATGCTGGCGCTGAAGGTGATCCTGGCCGAATCCGACCGCATGCCGACGCTGATATTCGACGAACTGGACATCGGGATCGGCGGCCGCATTGCCGAATCGGTCGGGCACCGCCTGAAGCTGCTTTCCCGGGATCACCAGGTGCTGTGCATCACCCATCTTCACCAGGTAGCCTGCTGGGGCCGTACGCATTTCACGGTGCAAAAGCATTCAGCCGACGGCAGGTCGGTCACGCTGGTCGATAACCTGGACGAGGACGGACGGGTCAGGGAGATCGCGCGTATGCTGGCCGGGGAAACGGTGGACGCCATGGCCCTTTCCCACGCCCGCGAGATGCTCCGGCGCACGGCGGCCGTATGAACCGTGCGACGCCCGCGAAGGACGGCGGCATGAGTCCGGATTCCGAAGGGAACGGAAGAACGGGACGGTTCTGGACGCCGCCCAATATGCTGTCCCTTTCGCGCATCGCCGCCGTTCCATTCATCTACTGGAGTTTCGCCGGGGATGCGCGCCTGGCACTGTTTGTACTCGTCGGGTGCGCCTTTCTGACGGACGCGGCCGACGGTTATCTGGCGCGCCGCTTCCACTGGGCATCCCGATGGGGGCTGGTACTCGACCCGCTGGCCGACAAGATCCTGGTCGGCAGCCTGTCAGTCTTTCTGGTCCTGTTCCGGGAATTCCCTCTCTGGGCGGCCGCGCTGATCATCGCCCGCGACCTGTCCATTCTTGTTGCGGGCGCGTACCTGTATCTCAAGCCCGGGAACGTGGTCCTGCCGGCCGACCGGGTCGGCAAACTGACCACCCTGGCCATGAGCGTCGCGCTGGTCCTCTACGTTGTGGATTGGCAGCCGTACGGAACGTGGGCTCTCGGGACGGCCCTCTGCTGCGTGGTCGGATCGGGCCTGCATTACATCCTGGAATTCGCGCGGCGGGAGAGAACGGCCACATGAATCGCGGGGCATCGAAATGGGCGGTCACCGGCTGGCATCACCTGTCGTTCGAACGGCCCGAAGACTGGAGCATCGGCGCGGTATCGGGCGATTTTACGACGGGCTATCTGCGGCTCGACGACACGGAGATGCCCCGTTTCGAACTGAGATGGGAGCGCACGCGCGGCCGGGAAGCGCCCGACCAGGTGGTCGCGAGATATATCAAGAACCTCACCGGAAAGGGCGGGAAGAAGGCGCCGCCCGTCAAGATCCGGCGCGACCTGGCGCTCATCAAGGACGAGTCCGTACTGGCGGACCGGACGGTGGAGGGGTTTCACTGGCGGACGGAAGGACCCGAGCCCCTGCAGGCCTACGGCTGCCTGTGGATGTGCGAAACCTGCGGCCGCACGGTCTTCGCCCAGGTCCTTGGGCGCGGGGGAGAGTCCATGATGACCCGGGCCTCGAGATTGCTGAGCACCCTGGACGACCACGCCCGCGGCGACACCGCCACCTGGGCCGTGTATGGGTTGCGCATCGAGCTGCCAGCCGACTGCGTCCTGAAGCACCACTCCTTCATGACGGGCCGTATCGAGTTGACTTTCCAGCGCGGCGGCGCCAGATTGGAACTGTTAAGGATGAGCCTTGCCGAAATGCACCTGGAGGGCCGGACGTTCCCGGACTGGTTCCAGGACAACTACGGCAGCGAAATCGACGTCTGGATCGACGACGCGGGTCCCACGGGCGGCCATCCGTCCATCGGCGGAACGGGCCAGGGCTTGGATCCCGACACGGTGCACAGCCGCATGGCGTGGCTGCCGTGGCGGCGGCCGCGAAAAAAACCATTGAGTTGTCGCGGCTGGCATTGTATCGATGGCAATAGGTTATACGTGCTGCGACACCTGGACGAATCGCACCGGTCCGAGTTTCTGGACGAAATAGCCGGTACGGTGGTCTGCCACTGATCTCGGGGTCGTAACCATGCAATTGTTTCGAAAGAAGCCGCCCCCGCTGCCCCGAAGGGATTTGTTGCGCGCGAAGCCGGTTCGCAATGAGAAGCTGACCTGCGAGGAGAACTCCGACGGGGAGATCGTGCTGGGCATCCCGAGGCGCAAGACCTGGTGGATCAACACCATGTCCCGGATGTTCTACGTACCGAGCCGGCGGACGGTGGTGCTGGACCGGATCGGTTCGTTCCTCTGGGGGTTGTGTGACGGGCAGAACACGGTGGACCACGTCATATCGACGATCCGGACCGAATACAAGCTGGAACGCAAGGAAGCGGAAGTCTCCACGCTGACGTACCTGAAACAACTCACGGAGAAGGGGTTGATCGGACTGGCCGTGGCAAACAGAAAAGGAGAAAGGAACGCATGACGACGGAATCGGCCGCGACGGCCGGCACGACGGAGAAACAGATATCGCTGCCCCTGTCCAAGGCGATCGAAATCAGTTTCCGCAGCCTGAGGATCCGGTTCTGGCGGTCGCTGATCACGATCGGAGGCATCTTCTTCGGCATCGCCTTTCTCATGTCCATCCTGACCAGCGCCTCCATCAACGAAGCGCTCGTGGAAGGTGGTTCTCCCCAGGTCCGGGCATTGCTGGAACAGAAGGGCGCGGACGGCGATTCGGCGACGCAGCAGGTATGGCTTGTTTCCCTCTCTCTGCTCGTGTGCGTCGTCGGCATCACAAACGCCATGTTGATGTCGGTAACCGAAAGGTACCGTGAAATCGGAACCATGAAGTGCCTGGGGGCCCTGGATAAGTTCATCATTCAACTTTTCGTGCTGGAGTCCACCTTCCAGGGACTGGTCGGATCGGTAGGCGGGGTCATCATGGGCTGCCTGTTCATGCTGATCTCGATGATGACCTCCTATGGATGGGATCCCCTGGTGCTCTTTCCCGTACTGGAGGTGGCTCAAAGCGGCCTGTATTCGCTCGGGGCCGGACTGGGCCTCGCCATCATCGGAGCGCTGTATCCCGCGTACCGGGCATCCCAGATGCCGCCGGCCGACGCCATGCGCACGGAAGTCTGACGAGGGAATATCACCGTACCAGGGAATACCATCGGAACACTTTGCTGGATGGCATCAAACCGGAAAGTCGACCTGAAAGGGGCGGGAAATGACTGAAGAGCAGACCGCGGTAATGGACGCGCCGGATACCGAAACCCAGAATATCGTGCGCACCCGCGGGGTCAAGCGGGTGTACCAGATGGGCAAGCTCTCCCTGGAAGCGCTCAAGGGCATCGACATGGAGGTCCAGCGCGGGGAGTACATCTCCATCATGGGCCCGTCGGGTTCGGGCAAGTCCACCCTGTTCAACATGATCGGCGCGCTGGACAAGCCCACGGAGGGCAAGGTCTACATCGACGAAGTCGACGTCGCCCAGCTGGACGCCTACGAACTGGCCTGGCTGCGGTGCCGCAAGATCGGCTACATCTTTCAGACCTTCAACCTGATTCCGGTCATGACCGCCCTGGAGAACGTTACCCTGCCGATGATTTTCGCCGGCCTGGCGACGGATGAGGCCATCGACAAGGGCGTCGACCTGCTGACGCTGGTGGGGCTCGGCGAACGGGTCCAGCACAAGCCGCTGGAACTGTCCGGCGGGCAGCAGCAGCGTGTCGCCGTGGCCCGCGCACTGGCCAACGATCCGGCCATCGTCCTCGCGGACGAGCCCACGGGCAACCTGGACCGGAAGACGGGACGGGAGATCATCGAGCTATTGCGGGAACTTAACCAGGAAAAGCAGGTGACGATCATTTCGGCGACTCACGATCTGAAGATGCTGGACGTTTCAGACCGCATCCTGTGGGTGCAGGACGGAAGGATCACCAAGAACCAGCGGCGCGAGGAACTGGACCTGGACCTGGGCCAGATCGGCGCCGAAGAGGAATAAGCCGGCATTTCCGCGAGCCGGACGTAAAGTCGCCTCGACTCGGGCCAGCCGGTATCAGGCGACGCCCGCTCCGCAGCACTTCTTGTACTTCTTCCCACTTCCGCAGGGACAGGGTGCGTTGCGGCCGATTTTCTGTTCGACCCTGACCGGACGGGACGGGTCCCTGTCGGAATGGCCGCCGCGACGTCCGGACCGACCTGACCGTCCGGACCGTCCGCGTTGCTGGACGCCGGCCTCCGCATCGGGATCTTCCGTGGCCGCGCCGGCCATGCCGGCCATGGCCGGGGCTTCCTGGTGAATCGCCCGCATATTGGTCGGGGTTTCCTGGCGCGGCATCCGCGTTTCGGCCAGTTCGGCATTGAAGACGGTCTTGACGATCTCCTCGTCCAGCCGGTCCCACAACTCCTCGAACATGGCGTAGGCTTCCTTCTTGTACTGGATCAGGGGATCCAGCTGGCCGTACGCGCGCAGGCCGATGCCCTCACGCATCCGATCGATTTCGTACAGATGTTCCTGCCAGGCGTTGTCGATGACGTGCAGGGTGGCGAAGCGCTCCAGGTCGCGCATCAGTTCCGGCGAAGGCGCCAGGGCCGTTTCCTTCCGCTCGTAGGATTCGAGCATCTTCTCGTTGGCCAGTTCCACCAGTGATTCCACGTTCAGATCCGCCATTTCCTCCTCGGCCACTGCCACGGCCACGTGGAAATTCCGGGCCAGGTCGCCGCTCAGCCCGTCCAGGTCCCAGTCCTCGGGATAGGTCTTGGGATCGGTGTATTCCTCCACCTTCCTTTCCGCCACGCCGCGGATCATCTCGACGACGTCTTCCCTGAGGTTCTTGCGCTCCAGGGCGAGCAGGCGGCGGTCGTACACGGCTTCGCGCTGCTGGTTCATGACGTTGTCGTATTCGAGCACGTGCTTCCGCATGTCGAAATGCTGGGCCTCCACCCGCTTCTGGGCCCGTTCGATGGACCGGGTCACCATGGAGTGCTCGATCACTTCTCCGTCCGGTATCTTCAGTCGGTCCATGACGGAGGCGATGCGCTCGGAGCCGAAGAGCCGCATCAGGTCGTCCTCGAGCGAGAGGTAGAAACGGGAAGAACCCGGGTCCCCCTGGCGTCCGGAACGCCCGCGGAGCTGGCGGTCGATGCGCCGGGCTTCGTGGCGTTCGGTTCCGATGATGTGGAGGCCGCCGAGATCGACCACGCCGGTGCCGAGCTTGATGTCGGTGCCCCGGCCCGCCATGTTGGTGGCGATGGTCACCGAACCGGGCTGGCCTGCCTTCGCGATGATCTCGGATTCCTGCTGGTGGAACTTGGCGTTCAGCACGTTGTGCTTGATACCCCGGCGCTTCAGCATGCGGCTCAGCGTTTCAGAGGCGTCGACGGAGGTGGTCCCGATCAGGATGGGCTGGCGCTTTTCGTTCAATTCCTCGATTTCATCGATGACGGCGTTATACTTCTCTCGGCGGGTGCGAAAGACCACGTCGTCGTGGTCGGTGCGACGGATCGGTTGATTGGTCGGGATCTCCACCACGTCCATCTTGTAGATCGCGAAGAACTCGCTCGCCTCCGTCACGGCCGTGCCGGTCATCCCTGCCAACTTGTCGTACATGCGGAAGTAATTCTGTATGGTGATGGACGCGACCGTGCGCGTTTCCTGTTCGATTTTCACGCCTTCCTTGGCCTCGATGGCCTGGTGCAGGCCCTCGGCCAGCCGCCTGCCGTACATCAACCGGCCCGTGAAGGTGTCGACCAGGACGACCTTCCCGTTCTCGATGACGTAATCGATGTCTTTTTCGTAGATCGCGTAGGCCTGGAGCAGCTGGTGCATGTTGTGGATGCGTTCGCTGCGTTCCGCGTAGAGTTTCTCCAGCTCGGCTTTCCGTTCGCCCTGCTGCTGCTCGCTCAGACTGGCGTCCGACTCGATTTCCACTATGCCTTCGCCGAGGTCGGGTATGATGAAGAGTTCCTGCTCGCCCGGCGAAAGGAGTTCCCGGCCCTTCTCGTTGATCTCGGTATGGCGGTTCTTCTCGTTGACCGTGAAGAAGAGCTCGTCGTCCAGCACCGGCATCTTCTTTTCCCGGATATAGTCCCCCTCTACCTGCTGGATCAGTTTCTTGATGCCGGGTTCCTGCTGCAGCTTCAGAAGTTTCTTGTTCTTAGGCATGCCCCGCTGCGCCTGCAGCAGCTTGATCCCGGCGTTGTAATCGTCCTCCTCGTTCTCCAGCATCTCTTCCGCCTCAGAGACGATCTTCGCCGCGAAACGGGTCTGGGCCCGCACGAGTTTCTGGACGTCCGGCAGGGATTCGGCGTACTTGCCGGTATTCGACTCGCTCACCTGGCCCGCGATGATGAGGGGCGTGCGCGCTTCATCGATCAGGATGGAATCCACCTCGTCCACGATCGCGTAAGGGTGGCCCCGCTGCACGCGGTCCTCAAGGCGCCACTTCATGTTGTCCCGGAGGTAGTCGAAGCCGAATTCGTTGGTGGTTCCGTAGGTCACGTCCGCCTGGTAGCCTGCTTTCTTCCGCTCCACATCGGGATCGTTGTTCTGCAGGCACTCGACCGTGAGCCCGAGGAACTCGAAGACCGGTCCCATCCAGGCCCGGTCGCGCGTGGCGAGGAATTCGTTGTGCGTCACCAGGTGGGCGCCACGTCCGGTCAGGCCGTTGAGATACATGGGGAAAAGGGCCACGAGCGTCTTGCCCTCTCCCGTTGCCATCTCGGCGATTTTGCCTTCGTGGAGCACGATCCCGCCGATGATCTGCACGTCGTAGGGCGTCATGTCCCACACCATGTCGCCCTGGCCGGGGACGAACCACGACCTGCCGATCATGCGCCTGCAGGCTTCCTTGACCAGGCCGAAGGCTTCGGGAAGGATGTCGTCCAGTTCCTCGCCGTCCTCCCACCGGGACCGGAACTCCCGCGTCTTTTCGGGGAACTGGGCTTCGTCTAGCGACTGGTATTCGTCGGCCCATTCATTGACGGCCTCGACGAGCGGTTCCATCCGCTTGACGTCCCGGTCGTGCTTGGTCCCGAAAGCGCTGGCGATCAGGTTCTTGATCGGGGTGATCATGGTCTCTGGTCCTTGGTTCGGCGTCCCGCTTGCACGCTATACCGGCCTGTACTCCAACCATGAAACTTAAGGGAGCGGCCGGATGGGGACAACTCTTTTCTTCACACTGGAACGGTCGGTTCCGGGTTGCTGCAGCCCATGAAAAAACCCCGGCGGGCAGGCGTGCGCGCCGGGGTTGCGTTTCGGAATTCAAGCGGCAGGACATGCCCCTGTCAGTCGTCGTCCCGGAGGTAGGGGCTGAGCTTGCCGCTGCGGGTCGCGTGACGCAGCCGCTGCAGCGCCCGTTCCTTGATCTGGCGGATCCGTTCCCGCGTCAGGCCGAAACGGATGCCGATCTCCTCGAGCGTGTGGGCCCTTTCCGAACCCACGCCGAAGTACAGTCGGATCACTTCCGCCTCGCGGGGCGGTAGGGTGTCCAGCACCTTTCCGACGTCCGACTTCAGGAACTGAAGCATGGTGCTCTCGTCCGGCGCCGTCTGCATTTCGTCGGGCAGGAGGTCGAGCAGGCTGCGGTCGTCGTCGTGATTGAAGGGCACGTCCAGGGAAATGCAGTGGCTGAACGAACTGAGGGCCTCGTTGATCTCTTCGACCGAAATATCCATTTCCTCGGCGATTTCATCGATATCGGGCTTGCGGCCGAGTTCATGCTGCAGGTGCTTTGAGGTCTGTTTGATGCGGCGAAGTTCTTCGGAGCGGTTGACGGGGACGCGAACGGTCCTCGACTGATTGGCTATGGACTGTATGATGGCCTGGCGTATCCACCAGACGGCGTAGGAGATGAACTTGTAACCCCTGGTTTCGTCGAATTTCTTGGCGGCCCGCATGAGGCCCATGTTGCCCTCGTTGATCATGTCCAGCAGGGGCAGGCCGTAGTTCTGGTACTGACGGGCTACGCTGACGACGAACCTGAGATTGGCCTTCACCAGCTTGTCCAGCGCATTCTGGTCGCCCTGCTTGATCAAACGGGCAAGCCGTACTTCCTCCTCGGCCGTGATCAAGGGATACTTGGACATTTCGGCCAGGTAGCGGTACAGCGCCTGTTCGTACCTGGCCCCGTTTCCATAGGATTCCTGGTATGATGTGCCGATCTTCCCTCACCTCCCCCTCGCGACATGCGCGGTGCGTTTCTGTCCCGTCCGCTCCGGCCTATGCGGGCCCGTTTCCCGTTACCCCGTGATTGATTGTGGTGTGAACGGTGTGCTGAACGATGCGTGCCATACAGGGTCCTGTAAAAGCTGTCCAGAATATGCGAGCGGCAAAGACGCCATCGTCAGACAGACGGAAAGGACATTCCGGCGGGTGCGCGTTCGTAATCGAAATTGCGTCGTTGCATAAGCCAGTGGGAACCGGAAAGGACCGTCGTCGAATACGACCGCAATCCAACATGCACGGACCATGCGGACCATCGACGAGACCTGTCCCGGACGAACGGTCCCAGCGTAAACAAATTACACCGAAAAGCCCGTCAAGTCAAGTGTTTTCCCTTTAAGATTGACAGGCGAAGGACCGGCGGATAAATTGGGCACGCTCAAAACCGGACGCCGACCCCACGAACGGAGATCCTTCCCGCGAAGGAAACCACAGCGGATGACCGCGGAATCGAAGACCCGGCGTATTGCCGTCGAGAACAGGAAAGACGTGATGGACGCCGTAGGCGAAGGGCTCCGCGGCGATATCCGCGACCTGGGCATAGGAGGCGTCGAGGGCGTTCGGCACATCCGGCTCTACGCGCTCCACGGCGCCCTGTCGGCCGCCGAACTGGACCGGATCACCACCGGTCTGCTCGCCGATCCGGTCACCCAGGATCATCTCGAAATCGCCGACGCGGGCCTGCCGGTCGCTCCCGGAGAGTGGGGCGTGGAAGTGTGGTTCAGGCCCGGAGTAACCGACGCCGTGGGCGAAACGGCGCTGAAAGGCAGCCGCGACCTGGGCGTCGCGGGGATAGAATCGGTGGACACCGGGCGGGGCTACATCCTGGCGGGTCCGCTCATCCGGTCGCAGGTCGACACCATATGCCGTCGGCTGCTGGCCAACGACGTGATCGAAAGATACGCATGTTACGAAGGGGGCCAATGACCTTCGAGACCGACGACACGGTCGAGACCTTCTCCCTGCTGAAGGCGACCGACGATGAAATGACGCGACTGAGCCGGGACGGCATGCTGGCGCTCAACCTGGAGGAAATGCGGTCGATCCGGCGCCATTTCGACGCGCTCGGCCGCGACCCGACGGACGTCGAAATGGAGACACTGGCCCAGACCTGGTCCGAGCACTGCAAGCACAAGGTCTTCAACGGGGTCATCGACTACGTATCGGGCCGGAAGACGGAGCGCATCGACAACCTCTTCGCCCGCACCATCAGGAAGGCGACCGAAGACATCCGCCGGGCCCAGGGGCCGAACGACCGTTGTGTATCCGTGTTCGTCGACAACGCCGGGATCATCGAATTCGACGAAGACTATCATCTCGTCTTCAAGGTGGAAACGCATAACCATCCTTCGGCGCTGGATCCCTACGGCGGGGCCAACACGGGCATCGGCGGGGTCATTCGCGATCCGCTCGGGACGGGCCTGGGCGGCAAGCCCATATTCAACACAGACGTCTTCTGCTTCGCGCCGCCCGACTTCCCCTACGACGATCTGCCGGAAGGCGTACTGCACCCGAAGCGCGTCTTCAAGGGCGTCGTGGCCGGCGTCCGGGATTACGGCAACCGGATGGGCATACCGACCGTCAACGGGGCCATCCTGTTCGATGAGCGGTACCTGGGCAACCCGCTGGTTTACTGTGGCACCGCGGCTGTCATCCCGGTCGACCGGTGCGAGAAATCGGCCGAACCGGGCGATCTCGTCGTCACTATCGGCGGGCGGACCGGCAGGGACGGGATCCACGGGGCCACGTTCTCGTCCATCGAACTGACCGACGCTTCGGAATCCACCGCCACGCAGGCCGTCCAGATCGGGAATCCCATCGAGGAGAAGAAGATCCTCGACATCCTGATGCAGGCGCGGGACCGCGGGCTCTACCGGAACATCACCGACTGCGGCGCCGGTGGGTTTTCGTCGGCCATCGGCGAGATGGGACAGGATACGGGCGCGGAAGTGCACCTGGAGAAGGCGCCCCTGAAATACGGCGGCCTGAAACCGTGGGAGATCTTCCTCTCGGAATCCCAGGAACGCATGATTCTGGCCGTTCCCCCCGAGCACATCGAGTCCTTAAGGGACCTCTGCGCGAGCGAAGACGTCGAGGCCTCGGTGATCGGCGAGTTCACCGGTGACCGGCGGCTCCGGGTCACCCACAAGCCCGGTGCGGGAGAAAGCCGCATCACCGTCGCGGACCTGGACATGGAGTTCCTGCACAAGGGGGTGCCTCGCATCGTCCGGACGGCCCGGTGGGATCCGCCGGACCATCCCGAGCCTCCTGAGGCCGGCCGTCCCGGTCCCGCGCAGAGCCTTGTCCGGCTGCTGTCGTCCTGGAACGTGGCGAGCAAGGAGTGGGTCGTCCGCCAGTATGATCACGAGGTACAGGGCGGCAGCGTGCTGAAGCCGCTGCAGGGCGCCCGCAACGACGGCCCGGGCGACGCCGCCGTCGTGCGTCCCGTGCTCTCGTCGGACCGGGGCGCCATCGTTGCCAACGGCATAAACCCCTCCTATGGCGATGTAGATCCGTACTGGATGGCGGCATCCGCCATCGACGAGGCCCTTCGCCAGGTCACCTGCGTCGGGGGCCGCATCGACCGGACCGCGCTGTTGGACAACTTCTGCTGGGGCAATCCGGACAAACCGGACCGCCTCGCCTCGCTGGTCCGCGCGGCCAAGGCCTGTTACGACTTCGCGGTCGCCTACGGCACGCCTTTCATCTCGGGGAAGGACAGCTTCTACAACGAGTTCTCCGACGGCGAGCGGACCATCGCCATCCCGCCCACGCTGCTTATATCGGCGATCTGCGTGATGGACGACGTGCGCAAGGCGGTCAGCATGGACGTCAAGGCGCCGGGAAGCAGCATCTACGCCGTGGGACGCACGCGCGACGAACTGGGCGGTTCCCGGTACTACCGCATGCTCGGATTCGTCGGGCGGAACGCGCCGACCGTGGACGCCGCCACAGGGAGCGGGACCATGAACCGATTACACAAGGCCATTTCGCAGGGCCTCGTGGCCGCCTGTCACGACTGTTCCGAGGGCGGCCTCGCCGTGGCCGCGGCGGAAATGGCCTTCGCGGGCGGATACGGCATAGTTCTGGACTTGGACGCCGTGCCCCGGGACCCCGAAGCGGACCGCGACGACACTGTCCTGTTTTCCGAATCGAACAGCCGTTTCGTGGTAGAGGTGCCCAGTGGCCGGGAAGCCGACTTCGAAGCCATAATGGAAGGAAGCCCGTTCGGCCGCGCGGGGACCGTGACCGGGGAGGACCGTTTCCTCGTGCGCGGGCTGGGCGGCGATGAGATCGTTTCTACGGAATTGTCCATATTGAAGGAAGCATGGCAGCGGCCCCTGCGGTGGTGACGCCGGGGGCGGCCAGGCCGGCGGCTCGACGGCTGGCGGCCTGGGTGCCAGCTGCCCGTCCGACAGCAGTCCGGCGACTGCCGGCCTTTCATGCCGTTCCTATATGACCCGGGAGCATCCATGTCCAAAGTCTCGGTCCTGATACTGCGCGCCGCGGGGATCAACTGCGACGAGGAAACAGCCCACGCCTTCCGTCTCGCCGGCGCGGAGCGGGTGGATCCCGTCCATATCAACGCCTTCATCCAGGGACGCCGTCGCCTGTCCGAGTACGACGTGCTGGTCCTGTCCGGAGGGTTTTCCTACGGCGACGATCTCTCCGGCGGAAAAGTGCTCGCCAACGAGATGCAGTGCAAGCTGATGGAGGACGTGGAAACGTTCATCGGGGAAGGCAAACTCATCCTCGGCATCTGCAACGGATTCCAGGTGCTGGTCAAGATGGGGCTGCTGCCCCAGACGGAACGGGGGGGCAGGCGGCAGGAAGCGACGGTGTTCTACAACGACTCCGGCAAGTTCGAGTGCCGCTGGGTCTACCTGCGCAGGAACCCCGATAGTCCCTGCGTCTTCACCCGGGACATGCCGGAGACCATCTACATACCGGTCGCGAACGGTGAAGGCAAGGTCATACTGGCTTCGGAGGACGTGCGGTCGCGGCTGGGGCCGGGCGGCCATATCGCGTTGCAGTACGTCAACCCGCCCTGGGTGTCCGCCGGGGAATCCGCCGGAGTGGCCGGCGGTGAGGCGACCGCAACTGTCGCCCGAGTGGCCGGCGGTGAAGCGACCGTGGTTGTCGCCCGAGAGGCCGCCGAAGTGGCCGCCGAGTTAGCAACGGCAGCCACGCCTTATCCCTGGAGTCCCAACGGCTCGGTGGACGCCATCGCCGGAATCTGCGACTCCACGGGACGGATCTTCGGGCTCATGCCTCATCCGGAGCGTTACACCCACCCGACCCATCATCCCCGGTGGACCCGGGAGGGCTGCAGAGAGCCGGACGGCCTGCATATCTTCCGCAACGCCGTGAACTATGTCCGCGGGGTCCAGTAGCTGCCGAAGGGAGCGTGCTTAAATGAGCTTCCCTCCGTTCACCCGAGCCATCGAACGCCGTATGTACGTGATCGGGATCCTCCTGGTCCCCGTCGCGCTCTTCGTGCTGCTCAGCCTCGCCACCCACGCCGAATCAGACTACCCCAATTCGAGCCGGAGTCCGGGTGAAGTCACCAACCTGGGCGGCCTGCCCGGCGCCCTGGTATCCTACGGCGTGATGCTCGCCCTTGGATACGGGGGATACGTCGTCCCCATCCTCATCGGATTGCTGGCCTGGAACCGGATCCGGGGGCAGCATCCGGTGAGATTGCTCGCGCAAGCCGCCTGGCTCCTGGTACTCGTAGTAGTCGGGGTTTCCACGGGGAGCCTGATCCCGGTCCTTCCCGAGTCCCTCAGGTTCAGGATCGGCGGCGTTCTGGGGTTCTACCTGGGCGGCCAGATGGCGGGTGCGCTGGGCGTGGACCGATCACTGGTACTGGGCGGCTCTTTGTGCCTGGTGGTTCTGGTGGCCATGTTGTACTGGACTGTTGGACGCCGCGCACGCCGGCGGGTCGGATCCGACTCCTGAACCCAGCGAGATCCAACCGCAGTTTCGGGACCAAACCGGAGTGCTGTCCATGAAGCAATGTGCCGTGATTCTGTTCGTTCTCGCCGCATCTCCGGCGCTCGTTGCGGACCCGCTTGACCAGCGTGCCTTCGAACCTGGCGCCGTTTCAGTGGTGCCCAAGATACCCGAAAGCCTTCAGGAAACGCTTTCGACGGGGTTGTCCGGTGACCGACTGAAAGTGTGGATCTACCTGGCGGACAAGGGGGTCGCCAGCGGTACAGGATACGCCCTGGCCGTGGCTGCGGCGGAAGACCGATTGACCCCTCGCGCACGTCGCAGACTCGCGATGAGAGGCAACGGTCCTGCGGGATTGGAGGACATCCCGATCCACACACCCTATGTAAACCGGATCGTGGAGTCGGGCGGACTGATCCACCAAATGTCCCGCTGGCACAACGCGGTAAGCGTGTCGGGCGATCCGAAGGTGATTCAAAGCCTTGCAGAACTGCCCTTTGTCCTCAGGATAGAAGCGGTCGACCGCTTGCGGCGTCCGCGCCCGGTTACTCCGCGACGGCCCGCGTCGCCGGAGACAACACCGAGTCGTCGTCGGACCCGGACCAACCGGGTCGACTACGGACCGTCTTTCGTCCAATTGAACCAGTTGCAGGTACCTGTGCTGCACGATATCGGTCTGTCGGGCCAGGGCGTGTTGGTGGCGTTGTTCGACTCGGGATTCAGCCTGGATCACGCGGTCTTTGACAGCCTGCGAACCCGAGTGGAGGCACGGCGTGATTTCGTGGCGGATCACCTGGGGATGGCCGGATTCCCTTACGATGCGCATGGCACTCAGGTGCTTTCGGTAATTGGTGGGTTCGCACCCGGTAATCTGGTCGGGCCCGCCTTCGGCGCCCGTTACCTCCTCGCCAGTACGGAGGCCGTTACCTTTGAGAACGAGATCGAGGAGGACTGGTGGATCGCCGCGCTGGAGTGGGCCGACAGCCTCGGCGTGGACGTGGTCAGCAGTTCACTCGGCTACATCGACTGGTATGCCTATGAAGACATGGACGGCAAATCCGCCATGATTTCCCGGGCGGCCTCCATGGCGACGGACCGCGGCATCGTGGTTGTGAGCGCCATGGGCAACCTGGGCGGCCAGCCCTACGAGAAAATGAGTGCTCCCGCTGACGCAGAGAAAGTGATATCCGTCGGCGCTGTCGACGCCTCCGGTAACCGGTGGGCGACTTCTTCTGTTGGACCTACGTACGACGGCCGTATAAAGCCGGATGTGATGGCCATGGGCCAGGGCGTCTACACGGTGCAGCCGTTTTCCGCCCAGGCCTATGCCCACAACAACGGCACATCTTTTTCCGCGCCCCTAGTGGCGGGCGTCGCCGCGCTGCTGCTGGAAGCCTACCCCCACTGGACCCCTCAAAAGGTGCAAAGGGTACTCCGCCAGACGGCCAGCCAGGCCGTCGCCCCGGATACCCTGAACGGGTACGGCATAGTCCAAGCGGCCGACGCACTGATGACCGAGTCGCGAGGAAGTGTACGGTCATTCACCGCAGAGAACGGACTGAGCGGCGTGTTCCTTTCCTGGACTGCGGGGCTGGAAATCAACCTGTTGTCCTACCGGATCGAACGTAGAGACTATCCGGATGGATCGTATGAAGAGCTGGCCACCGTACCTGTGAACAGGGTCGGAGGCAATGGTCTCGCCACGAACGCCTATTCCTACAGCGACACGGCCGTACAAACGGGCAACGCCTACGAATACCGGTTGGAGCCCGTGGGCCGCAGAGGGCTCACGTTGACGGCGGAACCCGCCACGGCGCGCGTCGATCACACGTCCGGCCCGACGGAAGGGCTAGTAGCGGTCCTCTATCCGAACGCACCGAACCCATTTGCCGGTAGTACGGATATTCGCTTCGAACTTACTGCAACGACCTGGGTCAACGTGACGATCTACGATCTGCTCGGAAGGCGGATGCGGGTCCTGGCGGACCGGATGTTGGGACCCGGCCGTTACGCCCTGCCCTGGAACGGACGAGACGACGATGGCCGCGCCGTGCCAAGCGGCGTGTACCTGTACCGCATGACCGCTGGTGGAATCGAGCAGAGGGGCAAGATGCTGCTGCTGCGTTAGGGGTGGCGTGGTGCCGGGGTAGCGGCACGCGGTTTCAGCCCGGCCGGCAAGCCGGTTTCGTGCCGGACGAAGCGCGGTGACGGCCGGACGAAATGCGGTGAAGGCAACCGGGCGACCTTCGATAAAGAGGTTGACATCCAGACGGGTTCTGGTTTATATAGCCTTAGCAACAAACGGTACATGTTTCCGGTCGTGCAAGACGGATACAAGTCAGTGCGGACAAAGCTACTTACGCCATTCATTCGCAAGGGGGTTGGACATCATGGTCACCGTGACGGACGTTGCCGCCGACAAGATCAAAACCATGATCGAGGACCAGGAAAATCCGGATCTCGGACTGCGCGTCATGATCTCCGGCGGGGGATGTTCCGGTTTTCAGTACAAGCTTGCTTTCGACAAGAACGCGACCGACAACGACCAGATCATCGAGCAGAACGGCATCAAGGTTTTCGTCGACAACAAGAGCGCCATCTACCTGATGGGTGCGGAACTGGACTATGTGGAAGGGCTGATGGGCGCAGGGTTCAAAGTCAGCAATCCCAATGCCAAGGGCACCTGCGGCTGCGGCGAGTCGTTTTACGTATAGGTCCGACAGGCGCGGGAACGGAACCGCGCATCCCGGACAGCCCAGGCAGTCCGTAAACGCGGATCGAGTACTTTGGCTGCGGAAACCGAAATCCCCCGTGACGCGCTGACCGGTATCCGCCACGTCATCGCCGTGGCCAGCGGCAAGGGCGGCGTGGGCAAGTCGACCGTCAGCGTCAATCTTTCCCTTGCCCTCGCGGAAGCGGGCCATGCGGTCGGCCTGCTCGACGCGGATATTTACGGCCCGAACGTGCCCCAGATGATGGGCGTTTCCGGGTCCCTCGAGAAAGATCCTTCCGGCAGCATCCAACCTGTTGTAAATCATGATGTCCGGCTGGTCTCCGTCGGTTTCGTCGCGGGGCCGTCTGACGCGGTGATCTACAGGGGCCCCCTGGTGGGCAAGATGGTGAAGAGCTTCCTCGGCAACGTTTCCTGGGGGGAACTGGACTACCTGGTGGTCGATCTGCCGCCCGGCACCGGCGACGCGTCGCTGACCTTGGCCCAGTCGGTCGAACTCACCGGGGCCGTCATCGTCACGACCCCCCAGCAGGTCGCCCTGTCGGACGTGCGCAAGGCGATCAACATGTTCCAGCGGTTGCGGGTCCCCGTGCTGGGCATCGTCGAAAACATGAGTTTCTTCCTCAACGCCGCGACGGGTGAACGGACCCACATCTTCGGCCGGGGCGGCGGCGTTGCGTTGAGCGATGAACTGGGCCTGCCCTTCCTGGGTGAGATTCCCCTATCGCCGGCCGTCTGCGCGGGAGGAGACGCGGGAAAACCCATCTTCCTCGAGCCCGGGAACGCCGTCGAAACGGAGGCGTTCAAGGGTGTCCGGGCGGCCGTCGAGGCCGAGATCGAGAACCAGCCGGCGCCGCTGCCCGGTCCGGTCCGGACCTGATGCTGCGGCTTCCCCGGACCGTCTACGAAGGCATGGCGGCCCACGCCGTGGCGGAGTATCCACGGGAGTGCTGCGGGTTCCTCACCGGTACAGGCGGTCTGGACAGTCCAGACCGCCCGGATGATCCGACCGAGCCGATGGACCCGGTAGGCCAGGTCGAATCAATAGACCCGGAGTCCTGGCGGGTGCACCGGTGCAGGAACATCCAGGACGAGTTGCACGCGAAAGACCCGGCGGAACATCCCCGGGACGCCCGGACCGCCTACGCTTTCAGCCGGGCGGACATGGAGCGGCTGTTCTTCGGGGAGTTCGACCCTCCGGGCGCGCGGGTCCAAGGATTCTATCATTCCCACCCGGACGCGCCGGCGTATTTCTCGGAGAAGGACCGGATGGACGCCCTGACCGGCTGGCTGGACCCGGAACCCGGCTACCTGGTACTTTCCGTCACGAAGGACGCCGTAAGCGATATCAAGATGTTCCGGTGGGTGGACGATGAGACGGGTTTCGAGGAGTTGCCCGTGGAACTGGTTTAATCCTTTAGCAGGAATAGACGCATGAAAGAGGTTTTCGACGAGGTCGTGAACGTCCTGTCGCGAGGCGAAAAGGCGGCGCTTTCCACCATCGTGTCGAGCAAGGGATCGCTGCCGATGAGCAAGAAGGCGAAAATGCTCGTCAAGGGGGACGGTTCGTTCACCGGCACGGTGGGCGGCGGTTGCCTGGAAGCCGACGTCTGGGCCGAGGCCCGCGAGGTCATGGACCGTTCCGCCCCCAGGCTGCAGCACTTCATCCTGACCGAGAAGCACGCCGGCGACGAGGGACTGAACTGCGGCGGCAACGTGGAGATCTTCACGGAGCCGATCCGGAAGGGCCCCATGCAGGAGATCTTCGAGGCGATCCGCGGGCTTCACGACGCGCGGGGCATCGGGCTCCTGGCCACGCTGGTGTCGGGCCGGGCCGGAACGGAAGCCGGCAAGATGCTGCTCACCGATACCGGAGAGACCGTCGGCACGCTCGGAGACCCCGCCCTGGACGACCGGATCAGGCTGGATTCAGACCTGGAAATCACCGAGAACCTGTTGCGGGTGGTCACGCTGGAGCACGAAGACGTGGAGACCCGGATCTTCCTGGAGTCCATCTGGCCGGCGCCGCAGCTTTTTCTTTTCGGCGGCGGCCACGTGGCCAGGGCCATTGCCCGGATCGCCGATACCGTCGGGTTCCGCATCATCGTGGTGGACGACCGGCCGGCCTTCGCGAACCATGAGCGGTTTCCCGAGGCCGACGAGGTGGTCGTGGACGCCTTCGACGAGGTCGTGGGCAAGCTGCCCATCGACGGCTCGTCCTACCTGGTCGCGGTGACCCGCGGACACCAGTGGGACCAGCCCGTCATCGAGCAGGCGGTTTGGACCGACGCCGCCTATATCGGCATGATCGGCAGCCGGCGCAAGATTGCCCTGATGTGGAAGAACCTGGAAGAAAAAGGCGTGCCCCGGCACCTGCTCGAGCAGGTACACGCGCCCATCGGCAAGGAGATCGGCGCCGATACCCCCGAAGAGATCGCCGTCAGTATCATGGCAGAGTTGGTCGAATTCCGGCGGTCCGGCGGAAAGCCGGCCCACCTGGTTTCCACGGTGAGGGACGCGGCGGGTACGGCGGGTGCGGGCTGACTAGGCTTCCCCCAGTTCGTCGCGATGTTCCCCGATCTTCGCGACCGCCCGGACTATGTCATCCATGTCGTCCCGGTCCCCCAGCAGCACATTCTGCGAGAACCATACGGCCTCCGAACGGCAGGCCCGCTCCGTTACCGGCAGATTCAACGCGTCATAGTCAACGGCAGATAGCGCCGGGCTTTGGTATATGCCGTAATTTCGTTCCGTGAAAACCGGTTGTTTGTACAGGGGGATGGAGTAACCCGGACTGGCGGGGATCCCCTCGGCGCGCAGGGCCTCGATGAAGCGTGTTTTCGGGACACCGCCGAAGGATGCTTCGTTGTACCTGAACATGTATATGTGCCGCGCGTGGCGGTCGGCCTTCGCGGACCTGGCCACCGGTGAGATGCCCGGAATCGCCCCGAGGCGTTCGGTCAGGTACTCGCCGTTGCCGTGACGCAGGTCGGCCTGGGCCTCCAGGTGATCCATCTGGACCAGGAGCAGGGCGCCCTGTACCTCGGTCATGCGGTTGTTGCCGGCCACGCGGAAATGGTTGTATCGGGGTCCCTGCTCGGCGTGCCCGCAGTCGGCGAGGGACCGTGCCGCCGCCGCCAGGCCGTCGTCGTTGGTGAGCATGATGCCCCCTTCGCCGGCGGTAAGGTTCTTGGAGGACTGGAAGCTGAAAGCGCCGATCGAACCGATGGCGCCCACGCCCCGGCCTCCCCACCGCGCGCCGTGGGCCTGTGCCGCGTCCTCGATCACCGCGAGGCCATGACGGCCGGCGATCCCATTGATCCGATCCATGTCCGCGGGCAGGCCCGCGAAATGCACCGCCACGACGGCCCGAGTCCGCGGTGTGACGGCCTCCTCGACCCGATCGGGATCCAGGTTGTAGGTAAGGGGATCGATGTCGACGAACACGGGCACGGCGTTCGACATCACGACCGAGCTGGCCGATGCGATGAAGGTATAGGCCGGCACGATGACCTCGTCGCCGGGTTCGATGCCGACGGCCTGCAGCGCGAGGCAGAGGGCCGTGGTACCGTTGCTGACGGCAATGCCGTGGGCGGCGTGCTGGAAGGATGCAAAGCGCTGTTCGAGGCTGCGCACCTTCTCGCCCTGGATGCTTCCCCACCGGCCGGAGCGCACGGTTTCGCCGCCGGCCCGGGCGCTCGCGTCCAGGTTCATGGGCCAGGACGGAAAGGGTTCGGTCCGTACCGGCGCCGCGCCGTTTATCGCCAATCGGGGCATGACATTCTCCCGTAATCAGTTGAAGAGGGCGTCCACGAAGGCCGGCGCGTCGAAGTCCTGCAGGTCCTCGATCTGTTCGCCCACGCCGATGAGTTTGACGGGGATCCCCAGGTGCACGCCGATGGCGAACACGATGCCGCCCCGTGCGGTCCCGTCCAGCTTCGTCAGTGCGATACCCGTCAGGCCGCCGAGGGCTTCGCTGAAGACGCGGGCCTGGGAGAGGGCGTTCTGGCCGGTGGTCCCGTCGAGCACGAGCAGCACCTCGTGGGGCGCGCCGTCCATCTGCTTGCCCGCGGTGCGTTTGATCTTCTTCAGTTCCTCCATCAGGTTGTCCCTGGTGTGCAGCCGGCCCGCCGTGTCGATGATGACCACGTCCGCATCCCGGGCGGCGGCGGCCTGCATGGCGTCGTAGACTACGGCCGAGGGATCGGACCCGTGCTGGTGCCGGATGAAGTCCGCCTCCGCGCGGCGCGCCCAGACTTCCAGCTGGTCGATGGCCGCCGCCCGAAAGGTATCGGCCGCGGCGATCAGGACCTTCTTCCCTTCCCCGGCGTAACGGGCCGCCATCTTCCCGGCGGTCGTGGTCTTGCCCGAGCCATTGACCCCCACGATCATGATGACCCGGGGCCGCTGGTCCGATACGGGTGCCGGCGCATCGCCCAGAATGTCCGTCATCTCCTCGCGGAGCAGACCCATGAGGTCATCGGGATTCCGGGTCCGGCGGTCGACCGCGCGGCCCCGCAGTCCGTCGATGATCCGCAGGGTCGTTTCCACGCCCACGTCGGTCTGCAGCAGGATGGCTTCGATTTCCTCCAGCAGGTCCTCGTCGATACGGTCATACTGGCCCACGGCCTGGTGGATCCTGCGCGCAAGCCCGTCCCGCGTCCTGGCCAACCCGTCTCTCAGTCTGCGTACTACCCCCAGCATGCCCTGGTCTCCGGTTTCCTCTGGTGTTGACCGGTTGCCCGGCCGGACCGCTGACCCGTCGGACCGGCTGCCCGGCCGGACTGCATACAAAAAACCGGGAGTGCGTCGATCGGCCTTCCCGGCTTTCGTTGAATGTCCGTCCCACGTCTATCGAGCCGCGCCTAGTCTCGCCCGGCGGAAAATGGCCGTGCCCGGCCGTGCCTGGCCTCGTCCGTTTACAGGTGGCCGTCGATCTTCTCGGCGAGTTGCTGCTTGGGGAGCGCGCCGATGATCCGGTCCACCTCGGCGCCGTCCTTGAAGATCAGGAGGCTCGGAATGCTCCGAATGCCGAAACGGGTGGCCGCTTCCCGGTTCTCGTCCACGTCGACCTTGACGACTTTCAGGCGTCCGTCGTAATCGCCCGCGAGCTCCACCAGCGTGGGGGCGACGGCCTTGCAGGGCCCGCACCACTCCGCCCAGAAATCGACCAGTACGGGCGTGCTGCTGTTAATGACCTCGGATTCGAATTGATCGTCCGTAATCGCTGTAGGCTGTCCCACTTTCGCTGCTCCTTTCACGGTGATGTATGTAAATCGCTCCCAGCCAAATTCGGTGTTTCACGAGCGTTTTGTCAAGCATTTTCGCAGCGCGAATCACCGGAAAGGATCAGGCGTATTCGTCCAGGCCGTAGTCCCTGATCTTGCGGTAGATGGACCGCTCGCTGATGCCGAGTTCCTGCGCGGCCCGGCCCCGGTGCCCTTTGTTTCGCTCGAGCGCGCGGCGTATGGCCTCCCGCTCCCAGTCTTCCATGGAACGCAACCGGTCCAGTCCGGCCTCGGTCGGCACCGCCTCGGTCGGCCGTTCGAAACCCGGGCCCGCGTCGTCCTGGTGCCGTTCGAAACCCGGGCCCGCGTCGTTCTGGTGCCGTTCGAAACCCGGACCCGCTTCGTCTTGGGACGGTTCGACGTACTGTGCCGTTTCCGAGGGAGGCTTTTCGAGGACCCGATCCGCTTCCGCGGGGGGCGGCAACTGAAAACGTTCAGGAAGCTGTTCCGAACCCCGGCCGAGGGCCGTGGAGATCTTGGCCGGGAGTTCGTGGATGGCGGTCAGGATCTGCCACAGGATCTTGTAGAACATCTCGCGGTCCATGTCCTGCGGGTCGCGGTTCTGCGGGACCGGCAGGGCCCGGTTCGCCATGGGCGGCGTGTAGATACTGTCCGGAAGGTCTTCCGCGTCGATCCTGGCCTTGCCGGAAGTCACCACCAGTGATTCGACGAGGTGTCGCAGTTCCCGTATGTTGCCCGGCCAATCGTAGTCGGAGAGGGCCGCCAGGGCTTCCTCTGTGAAGACGGGAGGGGGTGCGCCGGGCTTCCCGGGGGCGTGCCGCATGAAGTGGCCGATCAACCTGGGGATGTCGTCGCGGCGCTCCCGCAGGGCGGGCAGATGGATGTGCACGGCGTTGAGCCGGTAGTACAGGTCCTGGCGGAACGTACCGTCGTGGATGTCCCCGGAGAGGTCCCGGTTGGTCGATGCGATGAGGCGGACGTCGGTCTTCACCGGCGACGAGCCGCCGACACGGATGAACTCCTGCTGCTCCAGGACGCGCAGCAGCTTTACCTGCGTCGAACGGGGCATGTCGCCGATTTCATCGAGGAGCAGCGTGCCGCCGTTCGCCTGCTCGAAGTATCCCTTCCGTTGGCCCTTGGCGTCCGTGAATGCGCCTTTTTCGTGACCGAACAGCTCGCTTTCGAGCACCCCTTCGGCGATGGCGCCGCAGTTGATGGGTATGAAAGGGCCGTCGCGCCGGTCGCTGTAGTGGTGGATCGCCCGGGCGAATCCCTCCTTGCCGGTGCCGCTTTCTCCCGTAAGCAAGACCTGGATCCCCGTGGGCGCCACCTGGAGCACCGAGTCCATGGCGGCGATGAAGCGCTCATTCTTGCCCAGGAGCTGGAACCGCTGGTGGAACTCCCGCCGGAGGTCCAGCATGCGCATTTTCGTGAGCAGTTCTTCGGCGTCGACGGGCTTCTCGATGTAGTCGCTGACGTCTAGTTGGCGGAATTGCCGGGGAGGCTCATGCTGCCGGGTGGTGAGCATGATTTCGGTATCGGGGTGCTTCGCCGAAAGGGTGCGTATCAGCTGCTCCGGATCGGCGTCGCTCAGGGCGAGATCGACGAGGACGACATCCGGCGGTTCCGACCTCGCCGCACGCAACGCCTCGGCCGCGGCGCCGGTCTCTTGCACGTCGTAACCCCCATTCCGCAGGATGCTCGCCGCGTGACGCCGGCTGTCCGTTTCACCGTCGACGACCAGTATCGTCCGACCTTCCAAACCGGAACTCCTTGGCTGACGCTACTCCAGGTGATAGGCCTTTATCTTCCGAAAGAGGGTGCGCTGCCCGATCCGCAGGACCCGGGCGGTCCGCGCCTTGTTCCGCCCGCAGGCGGCCAGGGTCGCGGCGATCAGTCTCCGTTCGCCTTCCTTCATCGTCATGCCCACCCGGATGTCCACACCGTCTCCGTCCTCGCCGTTCGCGGCGGATTGGCCGGACCGCTCGGGCAGGAATTCCGCCGGGATGTCCTCCATGTCCAGCCCGTCCCCGTCGGCGAGCAATATCATGGTTTCCAGGCACCGTCGCAGCGACGCGCCGTCCGCCGACCAATCGACGGCGGCCAGTACGGCCAGGGCCCGGTCGGTGATGGGCCGGACGGGCACGTGGCGCTGTTCGGCGATTTTACCGGCCAGGTAGAGGATAAAGTCCGGCGACAGGTCGTCCGCCCGGTCAGGTACTTCGTTCAGCGGAACCGCCGTCGATTCCGGCCGGGTATGCCGTATGAATTCCGGGACGTCCGCCACGGTCAGGGTCTTTCCCGTACCCATGACGATCATGCCCTCGATGCAGTTCTCCAGCTGGCGCACGTTCCCGGGCCAGTGGTAGGTGGAAAGCATTTCCAGGGCCGGCGGGTCGATACGCTCGATCGGCTTATTCTCCCGTTCGCCGAACCGGCGGATGCAGTGGTCGATCAGCAGCGGTAGATCCTCTTTCCGTTCCCGCAGTGGCGGCAGGGAGAGGGTCACCACGCGCAGCCGGTAATAGAGGTCTTCCCGAAAGCGTCCGCTTTCGATCTCGGCTTCGAGGTCGCGGTTCGTCGCCGCGATGACCCGGGTGTCCGTCTTCAGCCAGTTTCCGCTGCCCACCCGCTGGAACTTGCGTTCCTGGAGGACGCGCAGCAGTTTCACCTGGGTGGAAGGCGCGAGTTCGCCCACCTCGTCGAGGAAGAGCGTGCCCCCGTCGGCCAGTTCGAACCGGCCCCTGTAGGTCTTGACCGCGTTCGTGAAAGCGCCTTTCTCGTGGCCGAACAGTTCGCTCTCGATCACCCCTTCCGACAGGGCGTTGCAGAAGACGGGCACGAAGGACCTGTTCCTCCGGGAACTCGCGCGGTGGAGGGCGTGGGCCACCAGTTCCTTGCCCGTGCCGCTCTCGCCGAAGATGAGTACCGTGGACTGGGTATCGGCGATCTGGAGGATCTGCTCCCGGATACGCTGCATGGATGCGGACCGTCCCACGATGTTCTCGAATCCGTACCGGGTGTCGAGCTGGTGCAGCAACTCCTGGTTTTCCTGCACGATGCGCTGGCGGTCAAGGATCTTCTCGATTTCCGCCGCGAGCTTCTCCACGTACACGGGTTTTTCGAGTACGTCGTACGCCCCCTCCTTCATGGCGGCTACGGCCAGGTCCATGGAGCCGGGATCCGTCATCAGGATGACGCCCACCTCGGGATTCCTGCCCAGGGCGACGCCCATCAGGCGCAGGCCGTCTATGCCGGGGGCATTCAGGTCCGAGATGATGACGCTCGGGGATTCCGTCGCCAGGACGTTGAGCGCCTTGTCGCTGTTCTCCACGGCGATCACGCGGTGATCCCGCTGGGTGAGGCCGTAGTGTTTCTCGTCCCGGCCGCGGGAGGAACCTTCAACCAGCAGGATGACCGATTCTGTCGGACTGTTCATGGTATGTGGTTCGGGAGGCAAGGGTCAGGTTGACGGGGCTTCAAGCCGGGCGGCCGCTTCCGATTCGGCGCCCACTCGAAATTACGCCAGGGCCCGGTCGCTGTCAAACGTTAAACCGGGTGTCCGGCGGCCCGGAGTGAGCCGCCGCCGCGCGCTGCAGCATCCGCCGGCGTGCCCGGAGTGACCCGCCGCCGCGCACTGCTCGGTGGCATCAGGGAAACGGCTGGGCCGATACCTGGTAGGCGGGCATGACCCACATTTCGGGTATAACCACGCGGGCGGGCTGGCATAACACGAAAACGACGGTGTCCGCGATGTCTTCGGGGGTGAGCATCAGGGACAGGCGCTTCTCCGACACGGGCTGGGGCCGGTTCTTGAGGATGGGCGTTTTCACCTCGCCGGGCAGGATGGCGCTGGCGCGGAGCCCGAATTCGGCGGCTTCCAGGTTGATTGAATGGGTCAGCGACACCATGCCGTGCTTTGACGCGCAGTAGGCGGCCCCGCCGAGGAGGGACACCTGGCGTCCGGCCATGGACGCGACATTGATGACGGTGCCTTCACCCCGCGCCTTCATGGATTCGTAGACCGCGCGGAAACAGTTGAACGCGCCCGTTAGATTGATGTCGACCACGCGGTCCCAGTCCTCCACCGACATTTCGGTCGCCGTGCGCAGGGGCGTATTGACGCCCGCGTTGTTCACCAGGACCGACACCGGGCTTAGCTGATCGACCGCCCGGGCAATCGCCGCGTCGATCTGATCCCGGTTGGTCACGTCCATGGGGGCGATGACCGCCCGCCGCCCCGCGGCTTCCACCTCTCCGGCGACGGTCGTTAGGGGCTCGCTCCGCCGGCTGGATAGGATCACGTCCGCGCCTTCCCGGGCCAGGGCCAGCGCGATGCCGCGTCCGATGCCGGAACCCGCGCCGGTGATCCAGGCCACCTGTCCCTCGAGTCTGTTCATAGCGATCTCCGATTCCTGGTTTGTTGCCGTCCGGCACGCTGGAGCGGTCAGGCCCGGGTCAACTCGTCGTGAACCGACCGGGTGTCGATATCCAGGCTGCGCAGCAGGTCTTTCCTGATCTTGCATACCATGGTATAAGCGGGATCGAACACGTTGCCCATGTCGTACTCGACGCACTGGCCGAGCAACGTGTGAGCCGCCCTGGGATCGAGACCGTAGTCGGCCTGCAGCCAGCGCAGCATTTCGGTGGTTGCGTGCTGGACGCACTGGTCGAGGGGCCGGGCGTTGCCCGCCGTGAAAAGGTACTCCGCGTTCTCGCCACGGGGCCAGGCGCTTGGCTTTCCCTTGAGCACCCTGAAGGTGAACTGCACGTCGAAGGAGATCTCGACGCCCGTGCCGACGATCTCTCCGTCGCCCTGCACCACGTGGCCATCGCCGATGTGGAACAGGGCGCCGGGCGCGAACACGGGGAAGTACGCGGTGACGCCTTCCACGAATCCCCGGTAGTCCATGTTGCCCCCGTGACTGGCGGAGGTGGCCGTCGAGATCGCCTGGCCCTTGTCCGGCGCCACGCCGAAACACCCCGTCATGGGCGCCAGGTGCAGGGACATCCGTCCGAGCCTGGTGTCGTCCGGGTCGACTAGCGTGACCATCCTCCGCTCCAGGTCGACCTCCCAGCGGCAGAGATCGTCCCGGCTTACGATTTCCCCCGCGGTCTCCCGCACGTAATCGGGATCGAGCACGTTGGGCGCCACGAGCGGACGGGTCCAGCCGAAGGGGCGGTTGGGCGTGAGCCGGTCCAGGTGCACGGCGAGCGTGTCGCCCGGTTCGGCGCCGTCGACATGAAAGGGCCCCGTCTGTGGATTGCCCGGAGGCGTCACGGGCGTGTCGGAACGGTCCTTCCCCCGGGCGTCGACCGTCGACGTGACGACGGTATCCCCATCCTGCACGCGCAGGGCGGGTTCGTGGGAACCCATGGTGGTATGGTAGCGGGCGGGCTCGAAGTGGTGGACCATGATCACTCCCGGATTTCTGTGCTGCACGAAACGGTGTCTGATGCCTGGTTCCGCCGGTTAGAATAACCATGGGCGGCGCGCACGGTCAAGGTGAATCCGGTTGTTTTCACGCTGCAGCTCCTCGACGGGATATCCCTTGACAGGACCGCGGCCGAAATCCATAAATAACACAGCGTTCAAGTACACAGCGTCCACGTCCGATTTGCACCGATTCCGGATCACCGAGCATGCCTATCCGCCCCTATGACGAGACCCTGGTCGGCCTGACGCCGGCGGGCGACAAGATCCACCACATCCTGCCCGAATTCCAGCGGACCCAGACGGGCTGCCCCCACGGCGTCGAGTTCTGGGTGGCCATACGGACGGTATCCCGGGATGACGAGCCGGTGATCCTGCAGTGGTGCATGTCGTGCCAGCAGGTGGAGGTCCTCGGTCAGGAGGAATACGCCTGGCGGGCGCATCTGGACGAGCTGCGGAAGACCGGGGTGCGGGACCAGCCTGGATCGGACCGGGTGTAGAGGCCGACACGGCGCACTGGACCGGGCGCGGGCGGAAACGGCGGGACGCGGAATCGCGGAGGCACCGGATCACAAATCGACAGATCGACCATACATAAGGAGCACGGGCATGGCCAAGAAGACGAAAATGTGGGGCGAGGATCATTCAAAGTACATCTGGCTGGACGGGGAACGGATCCCCTGGGACCAGGGTACGGTGCATGTCACGCAGGGACATATATTCGCCCACGCCATTTTCGAGGGGATCCGGGCATACTGGAACGACGACCGGGAGAAACTCTTCGTCTTCCGTTTCAAGGAACACCTGGATCGCCTGTACCGGTCGATCAAGCTGATGCGCATGAAAACGCCGTACACACTGGAGGACGTGTGGAACGGCTCCCTCGAACTGTGCCGGGTCCACGGGTACCGGGAGGACGTCTACATATTCCCGACCGTGTATTTCTCGCCGGACGTGTATCTCAACAAGATGGCGGGTCCGGCCCACGTCTACGTCCACACCTTCGCCTACGGCTCCAACCTGCGCCGAAAGGACGGCGCCAGGTGCTCGGTCAGCTCCTGGACGCGCATTTCGGACAACACGCTCCCGGCCCGCATCAAGTGCTGGGCCAACTACCGCAACAGCGCCATCGCGTGGACCGACGCCACGCTGAAGGGCTTCGACGAAACGATCATGCTGAACAACCGCGGCAAGGTCTGCGAAGCGCCCGGCGCCTGCCTGATGATGATCCAGGACGGCGTCCTGATCACCCCGCCGGTGACGGCCGATATCCTGGTGAGCGTCACCCGGGATACCATATTGAGGATCGGGCGGGACGTCATCGGGATGCCGGTCGTGGAAAGGGAGATCGACCGCACGGAACTGTATACGGCCGATGAGGTTTTCCTGTGCGGGACGGGCGCGGAAGTCACGCCGGTCGCTTCGATCGACAACTACGACATTGGGGACGGATCCATCGGCCCGGGCACGCAGCAGTTCCGCGAGGCCTACAACGGTCTCATCCGGGGGATCGACGAACGCTTCCCCGAGTGGCGCACCGACGTGCCGTTGCAGCCCGCGTAGGGCGGGTCGTTGAGGTTTTCTATCGGGCCCGGTTCTCGGCCGCCAGACCGATCAGGTTGGCGAAGAGTCGTACGGCGCCGGGCACGCCCGCGGGAAGCTGGCGGAACCACGCGTAGCCCGTGTAGATATAGCGCCCTTTGCCGTAACGGGCTTCGAGCAACCCGCCGCCCTTGGGTGGCTCGCCCGGGTCCTGGGAGGCCATGAGCGGCGTGTAGCGGGGGTCCCATTCGCCCTGGAAGTACAGGCCGCGTTCCTGCACCCACCCTTCGAAATCCGCGTCGGTGATCCGGTTGGGCCGGTTGAAGACGGGATGGTCCGGTACCAGGATGTCCATCGGCGCGTCCTCCCGGGTCACCCGGTCATGGGGGCGGTTGATCTGGAAGGGGTAGGGCCCGAACTGGTCGAGGTTGAAGGCGTACTTGTTGTACTGCACGATGTAGACGCCCCCGGCCTCCACATAGTCCAGCAGCCGCTGGTTCACGGCGATGAGATCGTCGCGGACTTCGTAGGCGCGGATGCCCGCGATGATCAGGTCGAAGGCGTCCAGGTCGGCCGTGGCGAGATCCTCACCCGTCAGCAGCCGCACCCGCAGGCCCATCTGCTCCAGTACGAGCGGGACCTGGTCGCCCGATCCCATGATATAACCCACACTCAGGTCGTCCGGCAGATTGACCGGGGCCACCTGCACGACGGATGCCGAACCGCGGTACAGGTGCCTCGGTTCGATGTGGGGATAGGCGATAACCTCGTATCCCTCGCGGTATTCGTTCCCGCCGGCCTTTGCCACCGCCCGTACATCGTAGGCCCCGTCCTGGGCGTATCGTGCCGGGATTACCGTGTAGTTGAACGTGGCGGCCTGCCCCCTTCCCGAGAACGTAAGGGGAAATACTCCGGGCGAGACTTCCCACCCGTCCGGCGCCTCGAGGGACAATCCGCCATCGATCCCGCCGTCCACATTGCTGACCACGGACACGCTGAACCGCATGGGGCTTTCCCGTCCCGACGGTGCGACGACCACCTGCGGGTCCATGGTGACCGACAGCGCGGGCACGACCTGGAGTTCGCGGCGGATTTCACCGAAGGCCCGGTCGGCGAAACGATACTGCGCGGCTTGGCGGATCTCGATCTCGACGCCGTCCACGAGAAACCGGGCCCGGCCGATTACGGGCTGCGGGCGCCAGGGAGACCCGATCAGTGCCGTGTCTTCCACCACGACCCTCGGATCGTTCAGGGAGCGGCGGTGCCAGTAGGGCCGGGTGAGGCCGGCGTCGGGCGGTACTTCGACCCGCCAGTTCTCCGCGAAGCTTTCGTTGTAGCCGATGTCTGAGGATTGCCGGGACAAACCGGGTGAACCGGACGAACCGGGTGGTCCTGGCGATCCGAACCGTCCAGGCGTTCTGGCCGGTCTGGCCGGGACCGGATCAAGGACCGCGGTCCAACCCTCCGGAACGTCCAGCGCCAGGTCGGTGACGCGGACGGGCCGCACACTGCGGTTCAGCAGCACCAGGTGCACGCCGAGCAGGTTGCCCGGGACGACCCGGTCGTCGCTGGTGAGCACTTCGAAGGCCATGCCGAGGGCCAGGACCGCCGCATTGGCGAAGTCTTCCTCCTTCTGATCGAGCAGAAAGAGCATATCCGCGAGGACGCCGGCCGGCAGGCCGCCCTGTTCAAGGTCGCTCCGGAGCGCCCGGATCATGCGCAGGCCTTCCAACACGGGGTCCAGCACGGCGGGAGGGTCCAGCGGCCGGTAGGCGTCCACGGCCTCGCGGGCCAACGCGTCCAGCCGCTCGAGCCGGCCGGCGAATCCGGGGATCTTTCCGGCGTCCGGTCCGGCCATGGCATGGAATCGCATGAAAGTCGTGTCCAGGCCGTCGAACAGGTGGGCGTCTCCGTCCGCGTGCGCCATGCCCGCGTGCGCCATGCCCGCACGCGCGACCAGCTTGATCTTCGTGGTCGCCGGACCCTTCGGCTGCAGGGTCCCCATGTCCTGGGAGCGGTGCATGCTGCGGCCCGCCAGGCCGAGTTCGCGGTACGACCGGTCCAGCACGGGACTGTAGGTGCCTACGTCGACCACCAGGGAATCGATGCTGTCGAAGGATGCCCGCGTGTTGTTGATGTACAGCTTGCGGGCCTGCCAGGGACGCAGGCCGTCCCGCAGGTGTTCGGGAAAGCGTTCCGGATCGGCCGCGACGATAAAGGCTTCGCGGGTGATCCTCCCGGCCGCCTGGTGATGCCCGTGCCCGTCGCGGGGAGAATCGGCGAATACGGACACGATCACGTCGGGACGAAAGCGGCGGATGACCCGCACGACGTCCGAAAGCAGCATTTCATCATGATTCCAGTATTCCAGGGTTTCCTCGGCCGACTTGGAGAACCCGAAGTCGTACGTCCGTGTGAAGAACTGCTCCGCGCCGTCGAATCGGCGGGCTGTCAGCAGCTCTTCCGTCCGGATCACGCCGATGGCGTCGTAGAGCTCGGGGCCGATGAGGTTCTGTCCACCTTCGCCGCGGTTGAGGGAAAGGTAGGCGGTCCGCGCGTGTAACCCCCGGCTCACGTAGGCGACCAGGGCGCTGTTCTCGTCATCGGGATGGGCGCCGGTGTGCAGCATGCTGGCCACGACGGGCAGGCGCAGCACGGCCTGGGCCAGGGTGGACGTCCCCTTGCCGTCGGGCACCGGACGGATGTCGCCGGCCGTGGCGGCTGTGCTGGCCGCGACAGTCGGCGCGGAGAAAGCGAGCAGGAGACAGAGGAGAAATCGAGTGTGCATGATGGGCTCCGGTTCGATCGGGCGTCCGGCAGCGACCGCCGGTTCGATCGGGCGTCCGGCAGCGACCGCCGGTTCGATCAGGCGTCCGGCAGCGACCGTCTGTATAGCCAGATAACGCCCGCTACCACGAGGAATAGGCCGATGAACATCCAGCCGAACCTGCGCCGGGTATCGACTTCGGTGCGCGCGGTTTCCACTTCTTTTCTGATGCTTGGGTAGACCTGTTCCAGCGAATCGACGACGGCGACCATTGTCTCGAGTACGAAGACGTGGGAGGCCCGCTCGACATAGGCGTCCCGCGCCAGGGTGGCCTGGGTCAGGATGAGGTCGACCGGGACCCCGGCCGAACGGATCTCCTCCGCGGCCAGCCGGAACTCGACGACCGGCTCGAGTCCCCGGTCGGTCAGGGCGATGTAATCGTCCATGATCGCCTGCTCGTGACAGTCCTCGCAGTTGTCGGGTATGGAAATCAGGGACGCCTGGGGTTGGACTATTTCGTGGTTTGAGTGGCAGTCCACGCAGTTGGGCCAGAAATCCCCCTCGAGGCCATGGGGGCTGGGCACGTAGTTATTCATCTGGACCTGGTGGCACTCGCCGCACAGTTCGTGGACGACGTAGGGGTCAGGCAGGCCGACGAAGTCCATTTCGACGTCGTGCGCTTCGTCCTCCACCATCGTGGCGGCGTTCCCGCCGTGACAATCCTGGCAGTAGATGTCCGCCGGAAGATGCGCGCTCCGCTGCCATTCGGCCACCGGCAGGCTCATGTCTTCGTCGTCCAGGCCGGCATGGCAGCTGACGCAATTATTGGTCGCCGCGGACAGTTGCGCTTCCGCGGAATCTGCTGTCGTCCAGGAGAGGATCAGCAGCGGAAGGAGGAAGAGGGCCGCCCGCGCCCGGTATGCCGCCCGCGCCCGGTATGCCGCCCGCGCCCGGTATGCCGCCCGCGCCCGGTATGCCACCCGCGTACGATATGATGCCCGTCCGCTCATTCGGTCCCCTCGCCGCTAGTGTCCGGCAGGACAACAGGTTCCTCGACCGTCCCGATGGCGTGGGGCCAGCCGTAGATGTCGAAGTGATACCTCGTGCCCATGAAGGTCATCTCCGTTTCCGAGATCTTGCCGAGCAGGGCGAGGGCGATGTTCAGCACGATGAACAGGATGCCGAGGGACGTCGCGAGGGGCCGGCGCGCGGGCGTACGGGCCGGCGTACGGTCCCAGAAGGGCAGCAGCAAAATGGCCAGGACCACCAGGCCGGACCCGATGATGCCGATGGTTTTCGGGAGGTATTTCAGTGCCTGGTAGGAGGACAGGAAATACCATTCCGGCTTGACGCCCACCGGCGTGTTGAAGGGGTCGGCCTTTTCGTGAAGCGGCAGGGGGTAGTAGATGATCATGAAGATCATCGACGCCAGGACCAGCAGGACCACGATGGCTTCTTTCATCACGTGCTGTGGGTAGAAGGGCTTGCCGCCGGCTTTCTTCAGTTCTTCCGGCGTTTTCTCCGGCACGTCCGTTCCTTCGAGCGGCGAGATGCCCTTGTACCGGATGAGGACCAGGTGCACGGTGACCAGGGCGATGAAGGCCCACGGCAGCAGCACCACGTGCAGCACGAAGAAGCGGGTGAGGGTCACGTCGGAGATGATTTCGCCGCCCCGCATGAGAATCAGCAGGTACTCGCCGATGAGCGGCGTCGCGGCGGCGATCTCCGTACCCACCGTCGTGCCCCAGTAGGAGAGCTGGTCCCAGGGCAGGAGATAGCCCGTAAAGCCGAAGGCCAGGGTCACGACCAGCAGGCCGAACCCGAAGAGCCAAGTAAGCTCCCGGGGTTTCTTGTAACCGCCGTAGAAGAACACGCGGACCGAGTGCAGCAGCAGGAAGGCGATCATGAAATTGGCGCCGTAGGTATGCACCTGGCGCATGAGCCAGCCGAAGCGCACCTGCTCCATTATGTACTTCACGCTCTCGTAGGCCGTATCGGCCGACGCCTCGTAGTAGATCATCAGGAAGACGCCCGAGACGGCCTGGGAAAGGAAGAACATCAGGGTGACCGTTCCGAAGGAGAACAGCCAGTTGAGATGGCGGGGCACGGGCTTGGTCAGCTGGCGGCGGCAGAAATCGATGATGACCGAGATTTCCGTGCGATCATCGAGCCAGTTGTACACCTCGTTGGACAGGCGTCTGATCATGGTGGCTGGTCGCATGCTCCGCGTAGAAAGTGCCGAACGGACGCCGGCGGTCAGACGCCGGCGGTCAGACGCCGGCGGTTACACGCCGACGATGATCTTGTCGTCGGTGACGGACAGTTCGACCGCGGTCAGGGGACCGGGAATCGGTCCGCCCTGGACGCTGCCGTCCGTGCCGAATATGCCGCCGTGACAGGGACAGATCAGGCTCTGCGTTCCCCCCTCCCACTTGACGACGCAACCCAGGTGGGGACAAACGGCGTTGTAGGCGATGTAACCGTCGGAAGTGTTGACCACGATGGTCGGCCGGCCCCGGTAGATAACCGTCCTGGACGTGCCGGGAGGCAGGGACGCGCGGTCGATTTCAACCCGGTTGGCGCCTTCGGCTTCGGGGGGTGGTTCGATGTAACGGATGAGCGGATAGACGGCCATCAGGGAGCCGATACCGCCCAGCGCGCCGAGGCATCTCTTCAGGAATCGGCGGCGGCGGACCGGATCGGGACGCGTCTTCCCTGGGGTCTTTCCGGTGGTCTTTCCGGGGGTCTTGCCGGACTTCTCGCCGGGTGCGGCTGGCCCGGGCGGCTTCTGTGACGAGGACATGTAAATTATCCATAATGACGTGATTTCTGGTCATGCGTAGATTAAGGACCGCCGGCCTGGATGTCAACCTCTTTCGGGGGGTTCCGGCGGACGTGCGTCCGACCCGAATCGCCTTGACACAGCGGGATAAATGGGCGTACCTATTCAGATACCATGGCCGCTTCATTCTTCAGGACGGTACTGCCGCTCCTTGCCGCGGCAACCCTGGCGCATGTCCCCGGATGCGCGGCTTCTTCGCTCTCCGTCCGGTTCGATGTATACCGTTCGCCCCTGCTCGGCCTCCCCGGCGAAGAAGAATCGATCGCCCTGCTCGGTTTCAACGGCACCGACCTGGCCCTGAACAACCTGACCGGGTTCCTGTTCGCCCGCGCGCTCGTTTCGGATTCCACGCTGACGGCCATCGAAATGAGACCGGTGCTCCGGACGTTGTCCCGCCACCCTCACGAGGCCGGCCGGATCCCCGATTCTCTCGCACTGATCGTAGGAAGGGAAATCAACGCCGATATCACGCTCGTCGGCGATCTCGAAAGGGCTTACACGGAAGCTTACGGGGAGGTAAAAGTCTTTCGGGAGGAGGAGGCCATGGAGGTGGGACTCGGAAGAACCGATATCAAGATCGTAAACAAGTCCTATATCGTGCCGCATATCGATCAGACGGCGGTCATGACGGCTACGCTCAGGGCCTACGACGTCGGTTCGAACGAACTGCTCGGCAGCTTTTCCGTCACGGAAACCGAATCCTACCGCACGGTGCTGCCAGATCCCGTCGAGTCGCCGCCGGAAGGGAACGTCTCCGTCGAGATCGTTTCGCCGATGCTGACCGAGGTAATCGCCAGGCGCATCGTGGACCGTCTGATGGCCTCCATCGTCCGGGAGGAAATCCAGGTTACGCGGCGGCTGGTCCCTGCCGGCAGTCGCGGGGGGATCTCGGCGGCAAGGGAAGGGAACTGGTCCGGGGCGGTGGCGATATGGGAAGGTCTCGTGGAAGTGGACCCGAACAACGCGGAAGCGTGGAACAACCTTGCGATTGCCTACGAAAGGTCCGGCCGCCGGACCGATGCCTCGGCCGCCTACCGAAGCGCGCTCTCAGCGAGACCCGGCGACCGGACGATCCAGGTCAACAGCCGGGCATTCGGACTCCCCGAGGCCCACTAGTCGAACCGGACCATCCGGTTGCCCGCGGCCGATTCGTAGATACCATCCAGGATCTGCATGATCTCGACGCCCTGCTCGCCCGTGGACATGGGCGTGCGGCCGGCCCGGATACAGTCCACGAAATGGGCGATCTCGGCCGCGATGCAGACCGACCATTCCCGCGGCGCGTAGGCGGGCGTGATATCCACCTGCTCGCCGTGCAGGTCGGTATAGACGGTCAGATCGTTGCCCGTGATCTCGGCGCCGCCCCGGGTGCCCATGAGCTTGACGTAGGAGCCTTCCGAAGGCACGTGGGAGGCCCAGCTCGTCTCCGCGACGAGCGTGGCATCGCCCTCGAACCGGATGAAGGCCGCGGCGAGGTCTTCCACGTCGAAGACGCCTTCCGCCGAATCGCTCAGCCGTGCGTAGGTGGCGCCCACCACGGACTCGGGCCGCGGGTTGCCCATGAGCCAGCGCGCCAGATCGATCATGTGGACGCCCAGGTCGATCAAGGGCCCGCCGCCGGCCTGGGCCTTGCGCGTAAACCAGGTCCCGGCGCCCGGAATGCCGCTCCGCCTCAACCAGCCGGTCTTCGCGTAGTAGATCTCACCCAGCACGTCCTGCTCGATCAGTTTCTTCAGGATCTGCGTCTCGGCGCGGAAACGGTTGTTCAGGGCGATCATGAGGTAACGGCCGTTGCGCCGGGCTGCGGCGGCCATGTCGCGCGCCTGGACCGCGTTCAGCGCCATGGGCTTCTCGCACAGCACGTGGACGCCGGCGTCCAGGCCGTCGATGGTCACGGGCGCGTGCAGGAAATTCGGCAGGCAGACACTGACGAGATCGGGGCCCAGGGCGAGCAGGTCCCGGTAGGCGGAAAACGCATGGGGCACGCCGTGTTCCGACGCGGTCCGTTCGGCCAGCCCGACGTCCAGATCGGCCAGTCCGACGACTTCCACCCGTTCGTCCGCGAGATAACCGGAGAGATGGGCCCGTCCCAGCCCCAGTCCGATCACGCCGGCGGTCGTTTTTTTGTTCATTCGCCTCTGCTGGAATGGTCCGGAGACTACTTGCCGACTACTTGCTGCCGCGGTAGGCGCCTACTTGCCGCCGCGGTAGATAACTACTTGCCGCCGCGGTAGGCGATCAGATCAATCTCGATGCCGGCGTTCAGCACGACACCGGACTGTATGGTGGACCGGGCCGGCGGATCGCCCGTGTAGTAGGACCGGTACACTTCGTTCATAGCGGAAAAGTCATTAAGGTCGTTGAGAAACACCGTGGCCTTGACGACGTCGTCCATGGTCAGCCCGGACTTGGCCAGCGCCGTCTGCAGGTTATCCATGACCATTTTCGTTTCCGCTTCGATACCGCCGGGGATGATCCGGCCCCGGACGGCGGCGATCTTGCCGGACAGGAACACGAAATCGCCCGCCTCGATGGCCTCGCTGTAGTTCGCGCCCGGGTTAACCGCCTTGCGGCCCCGGTCGTCCTGCGATTGGGCGGGCATGACGGCGTACCCCAGCGAAACGGCGGCGACGAGCAGCGCCGTGAGGCCGGCGAACAGCCACCTGGAAATCACTATGTTCAACTCGAAGCTTTCTTCCTTTCTACCGCCCCGGATTCGTATGGTCGAGCCCATGATAACCTCCCCTGATTTTGGTTGACACTACATGCCTTCGGCATTATCTTTATCGACTATGATCAAAAAATCAAGTAGTATTGGGAAAAGGATGGATAGGTCTACGTGCCCTATTGTTCGTATGGTCCGACTGCAATTGCCTCTTCGGACCCGGGGCGCGGTAAAACCAGATTGAAGCGAAGAAAAATGCACGGTCAGCGTGCATTTTTTTTTGTCCGCCTTTTCATCTCCGTGGAGGGCTAAGGTCGCATGCAGGAAAGCTTGATAGCGCTGTTGGAATTGCAGAAGACGGATCAGGACCTGCACGAACTCGAACAGTACAAGGTAGACATACCCAACCAGCTCAAGTCAATGGAATCCGCCCAGTCCGAGGCGGAAACCAGGCTCTCGGACCAGGAAACGAAGGTCGCGGACATCGAGAAGGACCGGCGTCAGCACGAACGGGACCTGCAGGCCGCGCAGGAACAGGTCAAGAAGTACCAGGGTCAGCTCTACAGCGTGAAGACCAACAAGGAGTACGACGCCCTCCAGGCGGAGATCCAGGCGCAGAAAAACCGCATCTCAGAACTCGAGGACGCGATCCTGCAGTTGATTTCCGAGGCCGAGACCGAGGAGGAGACGCTGGAGACCATTCGCGGCGAGACCGAATCACTCATCGAACGCTTCGGCGAGGAGCGCACGGCACTCGAGTCCAGGCTGTCGGCGGTGGACGAAGACGTCGCCGTCAAAATGGACGAACGCAAGCGGATGGCCATGCGCGTGGAGAACCCGGTCCTGAAGGTATACGACCGGATCCGGCGGAACTTGCGGGGGATGACCGTCGTACCGCTGAAGAAGGGGGCCTGCTCCGGCTGTTTCCACGTGATCCCGCTACAGGTCATCATGCAGATCCGCCAGGGGCGGAGGCTGATATCCTGTGAGAGTTGCGGCCGGATCCTGATTCTCGAAGAAGGGCTGGAGTATTGAACCGCGCCGCGTCCTGTGTTATATTGTATAGGTAAAACGTCCCAAGTCGACCAGGCGATCGCGTTCGCCGGCCAGGCGGACGAGGAAAGTCCGAGCACCGCAGGGCGGGATGCCTGCTAACGGCAGGGGGCAGTGATGCCACGGAAAGTGTCACAGAAAACACACGGCCGATCCCTTCGGGGAGGCAAAGGTGAAAAGGCGAGGTAAGAGCTCACCGCGGTCCGGGTAACCGGTCCGGCAGGACAAACCCCATCTGGTGCAAGACCGAATAGGAGAGGAGAGACGGCCCGTCTCGACCGCCGGGAAACCGGAGACTCTCGGGTTAGGTCGCACGAGGCGGCTGGTGACAGCCGTCCCAGATAGATGATCGCCACCTTCATCGCGAAGGCACAGAACTCGGCTTACGGTCGGCTTGGACGTTTTACAGCACCTCGCGAAACGATCACCCTCAGATTCCGACAATTTACATGAACAGCCGCTGGGTCCTATTAGACGAACATCCCCAGGTTCCCCAGATGATGGAGCTGATCAACGTCCCGCGCGTGATCGCGCAGATCCTGCTCAACCGGGGCGTTACGACCTTTGACGACGCCCGTTATTTCCTGAAGCCCACCCTCGAAGACCTGCACAGTCCCTTTCTCATGGCGGACATGGACCTGGCCGTGGAACGGATTCACGAAGCCATCCAGGGCGGGGAACACATCATGGTCTTCGGCGACTACGACGTGGACGGCACGACGGCGACCACGCTGCTGTACCTGACGATCAAGCTTTTGACGGACCGGATTTCCGCCTACATACCCAATCGCATGACTGACGGTTACGGACTGTCCATAGAAGGCCTGGAGGAAGCCAGGAGCCGCGGCGTGACGCTGATCCTGGCCGTCGACTGCGGGATTACCGCGAACGCCGAGGTGGAACAGGCCCGCGAAATGGGCATCGACGTCGTCATCATCGATCACCATGTGCCGGGCGATACTCTTCCGAACGGTGTGGCCATTCTGAATCCGAAGCGTGACGACTGCGAATACCCTTTCAAGGAGCTCTGCGGCGTCGGCCTGGCGTACAAAGTGGCGCAGGCGCTGGCCGAGCACGTGGGACTGCCGGAAAACACGGTGTATACGCACATGGACCTCGTTGCCCTGGGCACCACGGCGGACATCGTCCCCCTGCGCGACGAGAACCGGGTGCTGACCAAGTACGGGCTGGACATGATGCAGCAGACGCACAAATCGGGCCTGCAGGCGCTGCTGGACGTCGCGGGGCTGCGGGAGAAGGAACTGTCCACGGGCCACATGCTCTTCCTGCTGGCGCCGCGGATAAACGCCGCCGGCCGCATGGGCGACGCCACGCGCGTGGTCGATCTTCTGATCACCGAAGACCAGAAAGAAGCGGCACAACTGGCCGAAGAACTGAACGTGGAGAACAAGCGGCGGCGCAAGGAGGATACGCTCACCTTCGAAGCGGCCCGGGACCTCGCGGAGAACGATCCGGTCCTCAGGGAGTCGAAAGGCCTCGTACTCGATTCGGACACCTGGCATCCCGGCATCATCGGCATCGTGGCGTCCCGCATGGTGGAAGCCTTCAACCGGCCGGTCGTGATGATCTCGACCGCGGGTGAGAAGGGACGCGGCTCGGCGCGGACCGTGGGCGACTTCCACCTGTACAACGCCATCAAGGAGTGCTCCGACCTGCTGATCCAGTTCGGCGGCCACCACCACGCGGCGGGCCTGTCCATCGAAAAGGAACGCATCGACGAGTTCAGGCAGAGATTCAACGAGGTGGTCGCGGCGCGCGCGACGCCGGCCGATTTCATCCCCAAGCTCGAAATCGACTCGGAAATCGAACTCGACGAGGTGACCCCGCGCATGGTCAAGCTCATGAAGATGATCGGGCCCTTCGGTCCGGCGAACCACCACCCTGTGCTCGTGTCCCGCAACCTGAGCGTCGTCGGAAAACTCCGGACCATCGGGATGGAAAAGAAACACCTGAGGTTCAGGGTCAGGCAGAAAGGCCGCACCATGGACGCGATCGGTTTCGGCATGGCGCATTTCGCCGATCGCCTGAACGACAGCCGGGACCGCCTGGACCTGGCCTACACCATCGAGGAAAACACCTTTCGAGGCGAAACCAGCCTCCAGATGAGAATAAAAGACATACAACTCGGCACGGTATAGCCTCCGATCCCGCTATGAAACTACTCGACCGTTTCCTTGCCGGCGACCGAACCGCATTGTCCCGCGTCATCACCCTCCTTGAAAACGACAGAGACCGGCGTTCCGCCATGCTGGACGTGCTGTATCCCCGTTCCGGCAAGGCCCGCCGCATCGGGATTACGGGCCCGCCCGGTTCCGGAAAGAGCACCCTTGCCGACCGTCTCACCGCCCGGCTTCGCAAAAGCGGCCGCACGGTAGGCATCATCGCCGTGGACCCGACGAGCCCCTTCACCGGCGGCGCGCTGCTCGGCGACCGGCTCCGCATGCAGGGATCGTGGGACGATCCGCAGGTTTTCATGCGCAGCCAGGCCGACCGAAGCCATTCCGGCGGGCTTTCGGAGGCGACGCCTTACGCGATGACGGCCCTTGACGCCTTCGGCAAAGATGTTATCATTGTGGAGACCGTGGGCGTAGGCCAGTCCACCCTCGATGTTACCGACGTCAGCGATACGACCGTCGTCCTGCTCACGCCGGAATCGGGCGACAGCGTTCAGGCCATGAAGGCCGGCCTGATGGAGATCGCCGACGTGCTGGTCGTCAACAAGTCCGACCGCGAAGGCGCGGACCGGTTCGCCTCGGAACTGAAGATGATCGTGGACATGGGGCGGTGGGAGGAAGGCTGGAAACCACCCGTCCTCAGCGCCAGCGCGCGGGACGATACCGGTATCGACGGCCTGTATGAGCGCCTGGACGCACACGCGGACTACCTCGCCGGAGAAGGCAGGTTGCAGGCGCGCCGGCTGCGCCAGGGGCGCTCGGCCATCGAGAAAGCGCTCGGCGAATGGTGGCATGGCCGGCTGACGGTGCTTCGGGACGCCGGAGACGCGATGGACCGCCTTTCCGAACGCGTGGCCTGCAGGGAGTTGAGCCCGCTGGCGGCCGCCCGGGAGATGATGGAAGGGATCGAAGATCATGGCGGAAAACATACGGGTTCTCGTCGCCAAACCGGGCCTGGACGGCCATGACCGCGGCGCCAAGGTGGTGGCCGCGGCCTTGCGCGACGCCGGCATGGAAGTGATCTACACCGGGCTCCGGCAGACGCCGGAAATGATCGTGGAAGCGGCCGTGCAGGAGGACGTGGACGTGGTCGCGCTGAGCATCCTCTCGGGCGCCCACATGACCATCTTCCCCCGGGTCATGGACCTGCTGCGGGAACGGGGCGTCCAGCACATGCTCCTCACCGGCGGCGGCATCATCCCGAAAACCGACGCGGAGGAGCTCGCGGAAATCGGCGTGGGAAAGCTGTTCGGTCCCGGCACTTCGACGCGGGACATCATCGCCTACATCAACGAGGAAGTGGACCGCCGCCGCGTGGCGGACGAGATTTAGGCCGTGGCGGTATCGTGACGGATGCGAGATGGCCCCTGCCGCGTGGCGGACGAGATTCAGGCCACGGCTTTTAGGTTAGGTAACGAGGAGGTAAGCATGCGAAAGTCAGTGATTGCAGCGACCATCGCGGGACTGATGTCCCTGGTATGGTCCACCGGCGGCGAGGCCCAGGTGCGCAGGTCCACCGCGGACCTGGTGCTGAAAAACGGCACGGTCTACACGATGGACGCCGATCGGCCCAAGGCGCAGGCCGTGGCCGTCATCGGCAACCGGATCGCCGTCGTGGGCGTCGATGCGGACGTGGAGCCCTTCATCGGTCCCGATACCCGGGTGATCGATCTCGAAGGCCAGACCCTGGTGCCCGGGTTGAAGGAAAGCCACGGCCACCTCATGGGCATCGGGATTGCCAAGATGACGGTCGACCTGGTGGGCATTTCGGGTTACGACGAACTCATCGAGCGGGTGCTTGCGGCGGCCGACGGTGTGGAGGAGGGCGATTGGATCACCGGCCGCGGGTGGCACGAGGAGAAGTGGACCGACCGCAGTTCGCTCACAGTCCGTGGGTTCATGACCCACCACAAGCTGAGCGAGGCCGTGCCGGATATCCCGGTGTACGTGCGACGGGCCGACGGCCATGCCGCCTTTGCCAACGCCAAAGCCATGGAACTGATGGGGATCGACCGGAACACGCAGTCTCCCGAAGGCGGCGACATCATCAAGGACGCCGATGGCAACCCCACGGGGATCCTGGTGGACAAGGCCATGGGACTGGTGAGCGTTCCCGGCCTGACGGAGAACCAGCGGCGGCAGGCCCTTGAACTCGGCATCCAGGAATGCTTGGCCAACGGCATCACGATGTTCGATGACGCCGGAGTCGGCGAGGACGGGATCGACCTGTACAAAGAGTACGCGGACGCGGGCAAGCTGGACATGCGCGTCTACGTGATGGCCTCGAATCTGCACACCATGGTCGCCCTGCAGAAACCGTGGTCTCACCCCGAGGGGTTTCTCACCGTCCGTGCCGTCAAGATGTACGGAGACGGGGCGCTCGGCTCGCGGGGCGCCTGGCTGCTGGAGCCCTACGAAGACGATCCGGGAAATTCCGGATTCCCCACGACCCCGCCCGACATGATCTACGACGCCGCCCGTTTCGCCCTGGAGCATGGATGGCAGGTGTGCACCCACGCCATCGGCGACCGCGGTAACCGCATGATGCTCGACATGTACGAGAAGGCGATGGAGGAATTCCCCCACGTGAAGGACCACCGGTTCCGCGACGAACATACCCAGATCCTGGACGAGGCGGACATCCCCCGGTTCGCCCAACTGGGCGTGATCGCGTCGATGCAGGGCATACACGCGACCTCGGACCTTCCCTGGGCGCCGGACCGGCTCGGTACCTCCCGCACGGCGGAGGGCGGCTATGTCTGGCAGAAGCTGCTACAGCATGGCGTGAAGGTCATCAACGGGACCGACGCGCCGGTGGAGGACATCAGTCCCATCGCTTCCTTCTACGCCAGCGTGACCCGTGAGCGGCCGGACGGTACGCCCGAAGGCGGGATGTTCGGCGACCAGCGCATGTCGCGCCAGGAGGCGTTGCGGTCCTATACCCTGGACGCCGCCTACGGCTCGTTTCACGAAGACGTGCTCGGGTCCATCGAGCAGGGCAAGCTCGCCGATTTTACGGTGTTGTCGAAAGACATCATGACCGTGCCTGAGAACCAGATCCTGGACACGGAAATCGTGTATACCATCGTGGACGGGAAAGTGCGGTACGAGAGAGGGCGGCCCGCGGTTCCGTGATGGGACCGGCCGAAGCAAGCGGCCCGCCATGCCGTAATGGTAAGGCCGAAGCGGACCACGCAGCGCGCCGAAGTACAACCGGCAGCGCGTCGAAGTACAACCGGCAGTGTAAGGAACGGGGAGGGAACCCACGGGGGCTTTCCCCGTTCTTTATATCAGGGAATCCATCCACTGTAGAACTTGACGCGGACGCGTTTAGGATACATATTTTCAGGCTTGCGTAGGAAGTGATTCGCATGGGTATTCCGCGAGAGGAGTTGGCATGGCCGCTCATCTCTGGGTCGGCCTGTTGACCGGCCTGATGGCGATGCAGGGTGTTGAAGCGACGGGGGTCGTCCGGACGCCGGAGGACGTCGGACCGCTGGAGTACGTCGGACCGCCGGAGCAGCTTCATACGGCGGAGACCGTCACCGGAAAGATGCGCCAGCGCTTCGACGCCGTGCGGTCTCTGGCGGCCCGGTATACCGTTACGACGTTTGCGGCCGTGCTCGAAAGCCGTAGCGAGACCGAAGGGAAACTCTATCTGCAGAGGGACCGGAACCGCCTGCGCATGGAAGAGGCCGGCCAGACCATCGTTTCAGACGGCGAGACGCTGTGGACCTACGTGCCCGGCAACCGGCAGGTCATCGTGTCGCCGGCGGGGGAAGAGGGATCGGAATCCGGACCCGGGCGCACGGGCCGGCCAGGCCGACCGGACGACTTCATATTCAACTACTCGAACCGTTACCTGTATGCGCTGGAGGGCAGGGAACCGGTCGATGGCATGCCGTGCTCCCGGCTCAGGCTCACCGCCGTCGAACCGGCCGACGGCCTTCCGGATCTGCGCATCTGGGTGGACGAGAAAAACTGGCTTACGCGGAAAGTGACGTACAGGGACGACATGGGGTCTGAAACCACCCTGCGTTTCATGGATTACCGTCTGAACGAGAAACTCGCTCCCGGGTTGTTCGAAATGACGGCGCCCGAGGGGGTCGAATGGGTCGACCTGCGCTGAAGGACGCCGCGTAGAAGCAGAGTAAGCGCAGCAAGCGGAGAAAGACTTTGCCCAACATCAGTCTCGCCAGCCTGGGTTGTTCGAAGAACCTGGTGGATTCCGAAGTCATGCTGGGCCAGCTCACCCGGGCTGGATACAACGTGGTGGCCGACCACGGCGACGCGGACGTCATCATCGTGAACACCTGTGCGTTCATCGGTCCCGCCAAGGAGGAGTCCATCGAGACCATACTGGACCTCGCGCGGTTCAAGGAGGACGGCCGGTGCGATTCGCTCGTCGTCACGGGATGCATGGCGCAGCGATACGCCCACGGCCTGGTGGCCGAAATGCCGGAAGTGGACGCCGTGATCGGTGTGCATCAATACCCGCGCATCGTCCAACTGCTGGACCGTCTGCGCGGCCGGCGCGAGACCCTGCGGGAGATACGAAGGCAGCCCCTGCCCACCGACTACTCCTACCCGAGGGTCATCACCACGCCCCGCCATTCCGTCTACCTCAAGATCGCCGAGGGGTGCGACCGCAGGTGCACGTTCTGCATCATCCCGGCCATCCGGGGCGGCCAGCGGAGCCGCACCGTGGATTCGCTCGTGGAAGAGGCCCGGACGCTGGCCGGCCAGGGCGCCGTCGAACTGAACCTGATCTCGCAAGACACCACCTGGTACGGCAAGGACCTGGCGCAGCCGGCCAGGCTGGAGGACCTGCTCACCGCCCTGAACGGCGTGGAAGGCGTGCGCTGGATCCGGGCGCTGTACAATCACCCCGTGCGGTTCACCGACACGCTGATCCATGCCTTCGCCGACCTGGAACGGGTGTGCAACTATATCGACATGCCTCTGCAGCACATATCGGACCCCATGCTCTCGCGCATGAACCGCGAGACGACCTCGAAGGAGACGCGCGCGCTCCTGAAGCGGATCCGCGACCGGATGCCGGACGCGACGCTGAGAACCACCTTCATCGTGGGCTTTCCGGGAGAGACCGAGGAGGACTTCGAACAGCTCTACGACTTCGTCGGGGAGACGCGGTTCGACCGCATGGGCGTGTTCATGTATTCGCGGGAGGAGCAGACGCCGGCCGCACGGTACGACGGCCAGATCTCCGAGCCCGTCAAGCAGGAGCGGCACGACCGGCTCATGGCGCTGCAGCGCGAAATATCACTCGAACGCAACCGGTCCTTCGTGGGGAAGACGGTCGAAGTGCTGATCGACGAACTTGCCGATGAAGGGCACTACACCGGGCGGACCGCCGCGGATGCGCCGGAGGTCGACAACGAGGTGCTGGTCACCGGCGAAGGCCTGGCGGCCGAGGACGGTCTGGCCCCCGGAGACTTCGCCTCCGTGGACATCATCGACGCCATGGAATACGACCTGGTCGGCGCGGTCTCGACAGGGTCCCCCGTACACGGTGGACCAAAACCGCAGCGAGGGCCAAACCCGCAGACGTTTCCCGCCCAATTCGGAACACCGGCATGATCATCCCCCCCTTACGCCGCTACAGGATCCCCGTCACGGGGATATTCCTCGCCCTGCTCGTGGTTTCGGCGTGCAGCCCGCCCGGATTCGAGTCCGACTGGACCGCGGAGGAACTCTACGACTACGCCATGGAGCGCGTGGAGCAGGAGGACTGGCTGAATGCCCTGGACGCCTTCCGGGCCATCACCCTCGGCCACTCCGGCAGCGATATCGTGGACGACGCCCTGTACCATCAGGGGGAAATGCACATCAACATGGAGGAATACCCCCTGGCCACGCTCGTGTTCCGGCGGCTGATCAGCGATTTTCCCCAGAGCCCGTACAGCGACGAGAGCCAGTACAAGCTGGCCTATGCCACGTTCCTCCAGTCCAATCCGCCCCATCTCACACAGGACAAGACCTTCGAAGCCATCCGCGAACTCCAGTTCTTCCTCCAGGAGTATCCCGACAGCGAATGGAGCGCGGAAGTCCACGAGCTGCTGCAGCAATGTTTCGACAAGGTGGCCGAGAAGGATTACCGGATCGGCAACCTCTACTACAAGTTGAAGGACTGGGAAGCGGCCCGTCTCTATTTCGGCGAACTGCTGGAAACCTACCCCATGAGCAACTGGGCTTCCCGGGCGCAATTCGAAATCGCCGACAGCTACGCGAGGGAGGGGAAATACCGGGAAGCCATCGAGCAGTTCGAGATTTTCATCCAGAGCTATCCCGAAAACGAACGGTCGGCGGAGGCCGGAAAGCGTCTTTCCGAACTGAGAAACAGTTACGTAGCGCCATCCCTGGCCGAGGACGGCCCCATGGACGACACGTCTTACACGGACGACCCGGCTTCCACGGACGACCCGGCTTCCACGGACGGATCCTCACCGGCCGAATCCGAGAGCGGCAACTCACCGTGAACATCCAACGGCTCGGTGTTTACGGGGGTACGTTCGACCCGATTCACGCCGGCCACCTGGACATTGCCCGGGGCGTGGTCGAACACTGTGCCCTCGACAGGCTCCTGTTCATCCCTTCCGCCCGCCCTCCGCACAAGCGGGGGCACGCCGTCGCCTCGCCGGATGATCGGTATCGTATGACGCAGTTGGCCGCGCGGAACGATCCCCGGTTCGAGGTGTCGGACGCGGAGATCAACCGCCCCGGCCTGTCCTATACCGTGGACACGCTGGAGGCGCTGCGGGAGATCTACGGCGAGTCCTGTGCATTCCACCTCGTCATCGGGGCCGACAGCCTGCTCGAGATCGACACCTGGCATGCACCGGACCGGGTATTCGAACTGGCGACGGTCGTGACGGTTCCCCGGCCCGGCAAAGACCTCTCCGGTCTGGATCCCAGTTGGCGGGACCGGGTCGTCTCCCTCCAGCTTCCCGAGATCGACATCTCTTCCACGGACATCCGCCGTCGCGTCAAAGCAGAACTCCCCATCACCCACCTTGTCCCGGCGGAAGTGGCGGACTATATCGAAGAACGCGGCCTTTACAGGTAACGGGGCTGTTTCAGGAGAGGATGCGCTTCCAGAGCGCTTCGGCCTTTTCGATCAGTTCGTTCCGCGTGCCGTTGTTTTCCAGGATAAAATCCGCCCACCGGGCCTGTTTCGCGTCAGACTCCTGGGCGGCGATACGCGCTTCGGCCTCGCCGCCGGTGAGGCCGCGGAGGATGATCCGTTCTTTGCGTGCGGAAGCGGGTGCGGTGACCAGGATGACCCGGTCGGCCAGGTCGGTGGGTCCGGTGTCGACCAGCAGGGGGGCGTCCACCACGACGACCCCGTCATAGCCCTCGGCGCGCATCCCGGTGATCCGGCGGCGAATTTCTCCGCGTATGGCGGGCCGTACCAGGCGGTTCAGCCGTTGCCGGGCTTGCTCGTCGCCGAAGACCAGGCGTCCGAGGGCCCGCCGGTCCACGTCCCCTTCGGCCGTCAGGACGGCCTCGCCGAAGGCCGACCGGATATCGTCGCGCATCCGTTCGGTCCGCAGCAGGTCGTGGCCGATGGCGTCGGCGTCCAGCACGCGGGCGCCGAGCCGCTCGAATACCCGTGCCGCCGTCGATTTACCCGAGGCGATGCCGCCGGCTACTCCGATGACGATCAAGTCTCACCTATACCCCGACCGTACCGGCGCCGTTGGCCTCCTCGCCCGGAGCGGCCGCGGTTTCCAGCGCCTCCGAATCGGCATCCTCGAGGCGCACGGAGACCATCTTGGACAGGCCGGGTTCTTCCATGGTAATGCCGTAGAGGTAATCGGCGGCTTCCATGGTCCGCTTGTTGTGGGTGACCACCAGGAACTGCGTGTCGCTGGTAAACTGGCGCAGGGCGCTGGCGAAGCGCCGGACGTTGGCGTCGTCCAGCGGCGCGTCCACCTCGTCGAACACGCAGAAGGGGCTGGGCTTCACGAGGTAGATGGCGAAGAGCAGGGCGATGGCCGTGAGGGCCGTCTCGCCGCCGGACAGCAGGGCCAGGCTCTGCAGCCGCTTTCCTCCCGGCCGCGCCATGATCTCGATGCCCGCTTCGAGAGGGTCCCCTTCTTCGAGCATGAGGTCGGCCTCGCCGCCTTCGAACAGCGTCTGGAAGGTGGTCATGAAGTTGGTCCGGACCTCTTCGAAGGTGGTCATGAAGCGGGACCGGGCGGCCTTGTTCATCTTGATAATGGTCTTCTCCAGGTTGTCCTTGGCCTCGATGAGGTCGTTCTGCTGCTGCTGGAGAAAGTCGAGCCGCTCCTTGCCCGCCCGGTACTCTTCCACCGCCGCCATGTTGATGGGACCCAAGTCGTCCACCTTGCGCTGGATGCCGTCCCGCAGGGTCTGGGCGGCGTCGGGCGAGTATTCGTCCAGTTCCTCGATCCGCGGCAGTTCGTCCATGCCCTCGGGGTCGGTGTCGTGCCGGTCCATCAACTGTCGCCGGATCTCGTTGCTCTTCATGTATAACTCGGCGTCTTCCAGTTCCGCCTGGTGGACCTGTTCCTGTACCTGGGTCAGTTCGTTCCGGTTCTCGCCGAGGTGCTGCTGCAGATGGCGTTCGGCTTCCTGCAGGTTCTGGTGCTCTTCGAGGACGGCGTCGCGGTCCAACGCGCGCTCCCGCCGGGTCGCGTAGTGCGCCTCCAGCTGCTTCTCGTTAACTTTCTGGGCCTTCTCCAGTTCCGTGGACTGGCTGCCGGCCTCCACCGCCTCGGTCTTTCGCTGCGTCAGGAGATTGGCCAGGCGCTCGTTCTCCTGGGTAAGGAATTCATCGGCGGTGCTCAACTCGTTGCTCCGGCTTTCCATGGACACGAGGGCGACCCGCGCTTCGTTGGCCGCTTCGGCCAGGTGCTGGCGTTCCTCCTCCATCTCGTCCAGGGTCTGCTGGTTGGTCCGTTCTTCTGCTTCGGCCGATACCCGGTCGCGGGCCAGGGTCTCCATCGCTGTTTTGCGCTGCTCGCGTTCCCCGGCCGCAGCCTTCGCGTCCGCGGCCAGGGTATCCGCTTCACGCGCGAGTTCTTCGTCCTGTTCCGTCATCCGGGACCGCTCGAAATCCAACTGCCGTTCCCCGGACTCCGTTTCCATCAACTTGCGCCGGGACTCGCCGAGTACCTGCTCGACGGAGGCCTGCCGCTGCGCCAGCGCGGCCAGTTCCGTCTCCAGGCCTTCCAGTTCGCCGGCGACCTTGTCCCGTTGCGCCCGGTCTTCCTCCAGTTCCCCTTCGATCTCCGCGATCCGCTCCGCGCGGCGCAGAAGGTCCGACTCGCCGGCCTCGGACGATCCGGACGAACCACCGGTCAGTACGCCGGCCGGGTCCACGACCTCGCCGCCGGCCGTCAGCAGTCTCCAGTCCTGGTCGGTGTCGAACAAGGGGGAAAGGCGCAGGGCCGTTTCCACGTCCTTCACGAGCACGACCCTGGAGAGCAGGTGGGTCACCGCCGGAGCCAGCGCCTTGTCGGACTTGACCATGGTGCTCGCGCGGCCGATGATGCCGTCGTCCTCGAAGGGCAGATCCGCGGGCGCGGGGCGGGACTTCATCCGGTCCAGGAGGATGAAGGAAGCCCGGCCGGCCTCCTGCTCCCGGAGGTAGGCCAGGCCCGCCTCGGCATCTTTTGTGCGGCCGGCCACCACGTACTGCAGCATGTCGTCCAGGTAGGCCGCGATTACTGTTTCGTAGGCCTTGTCGATGGTGATCCCGTCCGCCAGCACGCCGCGGAGCCCATCGACGTCCGCGCCGTTGGTGAGCAGCGTCCGGACGCCCTGGCCGTATCCTTCGTACTGCCGGTGCATGCGATCGAGGAGCGTCCATTCCTTTTCCGCCGTCGCAATGGTCGTTTCGAGGCCGGACAGCTCGTCCCGGGCCGACTCGATGCACTGCTGCGCGTTCTGGACCGATTCCGTCAGGTTCGCGTGCAGCGACGCGTTCTCTTCCACTACGGCCCGGACGTCCCGCAGTTCCTTCTGCACGGTCTCGACGGCCGCTTTCTTCGATGCCAGTTCCTCGGCGAGTTTCTTCCGGGCGGACCCCACTTCGGCGCTTCTTTTGCGAAGGGATGCTACGCGGGTTTCAAGGGAACTGATGGCCGCCAGCTCGCTCGAGTGCTGCTGAATCGCCGCCATGCTGCGGTCCCGCAGCGCCTGGGTGGCTTCTTTCTGCGCGGAGATCCGGCCGGCGTAGGTCCGGGACGCCTCGTCCCGCTCCGCGAAGGCAGCGCGTGCCTGTTCCAGCGCCGTCTCCAACGTCTTCCGGTCGTCCCCGATCCGGGCGAGCTGCGACCGGATACCTTCCAGTTCGGTCTCCGCCTGTTCGGCTTCCCCCGACGCGGAACGAGCCCGCTGCTCCAGGCCGGTCCGGCGCTCCTTGCTCACCAGGAGTTCCTCTTCCAGCGCCCTGATCTGGTCGTCGATCTGGTTGACGGCGTCCTGCCGCTGCTGGAGTTTTTCCTCCTTTTCCAACTGGACGGCCTTGCTCTTCTCGACCTCCGCCTCGGCGGTCCGTATGCGGGTCTGAATGGCTTCCTTCCGCTCCGCGAACTGCCGGATCCGCTCCCGGACGGGCTCGGTCTGCCTTCGCAGGTCCTGGAACGCGTGGCAGGCGACCACGATCTCCACGTCTTTCATCTGCTGCATCAGCCGCTCGTACCGCTCGTACTTGCGCACCTGCCGCCGCAGCGTGCTCACGCTGCGCTCGACCTCGTCCAGGAGGTCGGCGATACGGACCAGGTCGTGCTCGGTCCCTTCGAGCTTCCGCTGCGCCAGGCGCCGCCGCGTCTTGTACTTGTTGATGCCGGCGGCTTCCTCGATGAGCTGGCGCCGTTCCAGGGGGCTGCCGTTCACCACCGATTCCACCATGCCCTGCTCGATGATGGAGTAGGCGTGGGCGCCCATGCCCGTGTCCAGCAGGAGGTTGGTGATGTCCTTGAGGCGGCAGGGAACCTTGTTGATCTGGTACTCGCTCGCGCCCGAGCGGAAATAGCGGCGCGTGATCGTGACTTCGCTGTATTCGACAGGCAGCATCTGCTCGCTGTTGTCGATCGTCAGCGACACCTCCGCCATGCCGAGGGGCTTGCGGGCGGCCGTGCCGTTGAAGATGATGTCTTCCATCCGGTCGCCCCGCAGCGAAGTCGCGCGGTGCTCCCCCAGCGCCCAGCGAATGGCGTCGACGATATTGGACTTGCCGCAGCCGTTCGGACCGACCACGGCCGTGATGCCGTCGCTGAACTTCACCTTCAGCCGGGTGGAGAATGACTTGAAACCGATCATTTCAAGATGGGAGAGACGCATCGGACACGGATCCTGATGGCGAATACAGCCGGTTTTGAAATACGGTAAAGTCGGATCGGGTTGAAAATGGGTTTCAGGAGACTATTAAGGGGATATATTAGTATATGTAGGGCCTTGTCAAGCGAATTATACATTATATACGGCGGGCCCGGACCGCTGGAAACCACTGTAAACACGGATCGAAAGGGATTTTGAGGGGCCAGATATGGCGATGCCGGATATGGCGCGGCCGGATATGGCGCGGCCGGTGGACGGTCGGAAGATCGTGGTCATCATACCGGTCCTGAACGAGGAGGATTCGATCGGGCTGGTCCTGGCCCATATCCCGGAGGGGATGGCCGCGGCCGTGATCGTGGTGGACAATGGGTCGACGGACCGGACGGCAGCCGTGGCCGCGGAAGGCGGCGCCGTCGTCGTGCGGGAGCCCCGGCGCGGCTATGGGGCGGCCTGCCTGCGCGGCATGGCCGAGGCCGCCCGGTTCACCCCGGACGTCATCGTGTTCCTGGACGGTGACTACAGCGACTACCCGGAGGAAATGGGAGAGCTGGTGAGGCCGATCCTGGACGACGGCTACGACCTGGTGATCGGGTCGCGGATGCTGGGCCGCCGCGCGCCGGGCTCCATGCCGATCCAGGCCGTCATCGGGAACGTCCTCGTGCCGCGGATCATCCGGTGGCTTTACGGCCATCGGTACACCGATCTCGGACCATTCCGGGCCATACGCTACGACCGGTTGCTCGAGCTGGAAATGGCGGATCAGAACTTCGGCTGGACCGTCGAGATGCAGATCAAGGCGGCGCGGAAGGGCTTTCGGACGCTCGACGTACCAGTGCGGTATCGCAAGCGGGTCGGGGTATCGAAGATAACGGGTACGCTGTCCGGTGCGGTCCGGGCGGGCGTGAAGATCCTGTGGGTGACTTTCAGGTATGCGGTGGGGAAGTGAGGGATTAGGCTCACCCCTCACCCGTCCCGATCGGCCGGTCCTCGTCGGTAATCCACTCGCTCCAGGAACCCGGGTAGAGCACGGCGTCACCGAAGCCCGCATGAGCGATAGCAAGCAGGTTGTGGCAGGCCGAGACGCCCGATCCGCAGTAGTTTATGGCGCGGTCGGCCGGCACGCCGCCGAACAACCCCTCGAATCTCCGTCTCAGTTCCTCCGGCGACCGAAAGCACCCATCTTCCCCCAGGTTCGCATCGAAAGACGCGCATGTGGCACCCGGGATATGGCCGGCCACGGGATCGATGGGTTCCTGCTCTCCGCGGAAACGCTCCGCCGTGCGGGCGTCCAGGACGGCCCAGTCCGCGTCCTTCCGGTGTCGGTCGACGCCGTCCACGTCGGTGACCAGGTGTGCCCGAACGTTGGGCACGAAGGTGCGCGGCGCCACTTCCCTTACTTCTTGCGTAACCGGCAGGCCCGCTCCGGTCCAGGCGGGCCAACCGCCGTCCAATACGGCTACGGCATCGTGACCCAGCCAGCGGAGCATCCACCACACCCGCCCGGCCACTGAACCGCCCGCACCGTCGTAGACTGCGACCTGCACGCTTCCGTCGATTCCGAGTCGAGAGAAGACCTCGGCGGCCCGCTCTACGGAAGGCAGCGGATGTCGGCCGGTCACTCCACGCACGATAGGACCGGACAGATCGTCGTCCAGGTGGGCGTACACGGCGCCGGGCACGTGGCCTTCACCGTACTCCCTGGCGCCCTGGTCCGCGTCGGCCAGGGAGAACCGGGCGTCGATCACGCGCCAGTCCGGGTCCTGGTGATGCCGGTTCAGTGTGTGTACGTCGATGAGCGTGGTATGCATTTCCACCTCCGTTGGGCGAACTACGACGGTCTTCTCACCTTCGATTCGCCTTATCAATCAGTTGCCGCCTGCCTGTTCCTCGTGCTCGTATACGATCCGGATCGCCCGGATGTTCGCGATCTTGAAGGCGTGCACGTCGCCCTCGGGTATGCGGTGCGCCTCGATGAAGGGCGTGCCCCGGGTCCGTTCGATGCGGATAGGTTTGATCCGGTGCAGGAAGCTGCGGCTACGGTTGCCCAGGTAGTATTCGATGACGGCCCGGTGGTTGTTCTTCACCGCCATTTCCAGGAGTTCCTCGGTCTGCCCGGGAGACAGGTACTGCAGGTTGGCGGCCTGCTCGATGTGCGGAGCGTTTCGGTCGGCCCCGCCCGATCCCTGGTGCAGCTGATAACCGGGCAGGCAGTCCCCGAATCCGAGGACTGGTTTTCGTTCGGATTCAGGGGGTGTACGCTCCGTACCGTCCGTGGGTGGATCGTTTCGGTCGGAATGGCCGCTTCGGCCGGGATGACCACCTCGGTCGGAATGACCGCTTCGCTCCCGTGATTCATTCGGGTCTGTTCTCGGTCCGTTCCCATTGGCGGACCGGGCACGCTGGACCGCATCTCCGGCGATAGAACTCGAAGCGGCCTCCGCGGGTCCGACGATCCCCGATCTCGGCATGTAACCCTGTTTCTGAAGCAGGTCCATCAGCTCCCGGTACATCTTGCGTTCCACGATGAGCGCGTCGGGCGCCACCTCGCCCTTGATATATGGCGCGAGTTCCCCGTGGGCCTTGATGTGGCTGGCGATCTCGGCGCTGGCGGTCCGGAGAAGGAAGGTCTCCATGAAGTACACCTGGCCGTACGCATCGCCCCACGACTGGATCGAGTACGCAACGTTCTGCGGCACGTCCTTCTCGGAATTGTCCGCAAGGAAACCGTTGACGTCCGCGCCGGACATGTCCGTGTTGGCGGCCCTGTAAATGGTATCGCGGGTGACCCGGTAGGTCAGGGTGAGATCGACCTTTTCGAGGTCGGAGAAGCGTTCGAGTTTTTCACGGATGTTCAAGTCCAGGTCCCGGGGCGCAATGATCTCGAAGGTGGGCTGGACGACGAACCGCGCGCTCCAGGCCTGCTCGTCTGGCCAGTCCTCCCCGCCGAACACGTGCCGTCCCGCCGGCGTAATCACCAGGCCGCCTCCGGCCCCGTTCTTGCCGTCATACTGACGCAGGAGGCCGATCCATTCGAGCTCGCGCAGCGCGGCGTGGATCTCCGCTCTTTCCTCGTCGCTGAAGGCATCCGTCTGCACGTGGGTAGAAGAACAGGTCAGCACGCAGCGCAGGATCTGGTCCAGGTCCACCTGCGCGAAACCTACACACAGTTGAAGGATACCCGGCAGTGCGGATATCGCGGGGGAACGCGCCCGGTCCCGTGCGTGCCAGAAGGACAACAGGTTCGCCAGTTTTTCGGTGGTGGGCAGCTCAAGCCACGATTCGAATTCGCTGTCGGCGCGAAGGCGTCCGTCCTCTATGCGCGTCAATCCGCGCCACCGCGCATAGTCCATGACGAAGCGCATCTGATCGGGGGTTTCCTCCTCCGAATCCTGCAAGCCGTTCGTCAGGGTCTCCTGCCGATCCACCATGGCATCGAGCGCCCGTTTGTAGGGCAGGCCCCGGTCCGTGAGCCGCGCCGGGTTGTGGCGCAGTCCGTTCACCAGGGCGAAGACGTTTCGGACCGCGGTGAGGTCCCGGCTTTCGTCGTCTTCCGATTTCCCCACTTCCGTCGAGAAATACCCCGCCAGCCGGTCCGTGAAATTGCGGATCAGCATGTCCCGGAGGTCTTCCGGCACAGTGAAGTCGACCGTGCGGAACGCCGGCCGCCGGCCGATCACGAGCCCCCGGTTCAGCAGTCCGTGGAGTTGTTCGATCAACCCGTCGTTGGAGGGTTTCCTCGTGTCGTAGACCCGTCCAGCCTCTCCGGCGGAAAGCACGGCCAGGAGAATCTCCCGGGCTTCTTCGCTCAGATCGTCCACGCACTGATCGATGTACCCCGGCTCGAAGACTCGGTCGGTAATTTCGCGGATCAGCCGTGCGCGGGAGATCATACCGGGCTGCACGCCGAGGGTGACGGCCATGGATTTAAGGTCGCCCATGGGCAGGGCGGCGAGGTAGTCCTGGAGGATCAAGGGTTCATTCCTACTCGATGGCAAACGAGCGATGCTTGCACTGCGAATTCAGTGATTTACGTGCTTGTGGCCGGAGCGAACGGGGTCGAAAATCTGCCGTGGAAGGCCGCCGTAAAGTACCATGGCATCCGCAAAAGTGGCATTCCTATAGACACAGGAAGTTATACAAGTCCACTAAACCGGGTCAACTCCATTCTCATGGTATTGGGAAATGGCGAACCGTTCAAACAGGTGGAGGTTCATTTCGGCAGGCAATTCGAGCAACACACCCGCATCCCGGGAGGCTTTGGCCCATGCCAGGAGCAAGTCGTAATGCCTTTGTTCCTGGAGGCCGCCAAACCACTGCATCCCCTCAGGCGAGATGACGCAGAAGACATTGGCCAGATCGCACGGACCAAGGCATCCGGAGATCGTAAATTGCACCGACCTGTTCAGTTTTTCTTCTTTCCACTGCTGCTTGAGCCAGTCACGGGGAAACGGCGGGAACCCCTTGTCTGTCTGTCCGCAGCAACAGCCTTCGCAGCACACGACCTGGCCAAGAACGCGGCCTCGGCCCGTAGCCAATGCGTCGTGTCTGCGGAGTGACTCGCGGACGCGTTGGGTCTGAGCATTCATGCTTTATTCCCGCGATAACGTTTACGGATGCGAAGCACACGTCGCCAGGACACGATGACGGCGGTTGAAGAGAACAGGAAACCGGCGCTGCACAGCACGATCACCACCGCATCCCAAACGGGGCGATTGTCGATGAGAAAGCGGAAATCCAGGCTGTGAAGGCCGTTGTAAAGCCAGCGTTTCGCGCGTCCTGTTTCGGTGAGTTGATTGATCAGTTCACCGGTGGTGAGATCGACATGGAACCAGGTTGCGTTGGCATCATCGAAGCGCACCCGTAACACGGGCAGTGGACGCCAGCGCTGGTGATGGGAGTAATAGTAGTGATCGTAATCCGTAAGCCGTTCGATGGAGACATTCCGGTGGCCTGCCATGACCCGCCTTATTTGTGCGAGGACGGATTTCTCGAGACTGCCCTGCTCCAGTGGAGTCAGCCAATGACGTTGACCATCGCCGGTGACGGCATAGGCATAGGGTGAGCCACCCAGCCATTGCCACACCAGTTCGCGCGTGTCTGTCGGGATATTCAGGCCTCGGCCGGGTGGCATTTCCAGGCTGTGACCGAGTGAGGCGTAGACAACCCCAGTCAGGATGTCGCGGCCAACGGTGGCGCCGACGGTGGGCGTGTCTCTGTAGGCGGCGAGTCGATCGCTAAAAGGGATGTCATCGTCAAACACCCCCAAGGGGTTCATCGACAGGAGGCCGCTGAGCAGGAAGGTCGTCAGCGGTATCAGGAAAATCAACCCCAGCACATGGTGTAGTTTCAGCGTGCCCCGGTAGGGAGTCACATCTTTGCCGCGGTAACGCCTGCGAAACCTCAATCGCAGAAAGCCGATCACCGCACCGGTGACCATGGACACCAGGCCGGCGAGTGAGAGCACAACGACTACCCAGTGCCAGACAGAGACATGCTGGCGAAGCTGCACCGGGTAGATCCAGTGCAGGTTCGCCCCCAGCCAGTTCCAGCCGCGCTCCAGCGCGTTAGTATCGCGTACCACTTCCCCGGTCACCGAAGAGACATACAGTTCAGTACCGGCCGGATCGTTCAATGCCACCGAGTGAAGCGGCCGATGAGGATGAAGGCTGCTGGACACGGACCACTGGTCCACGAGCAGGAGTGCCTTGTGCACCGGTTGTGTCGATGAGAGGCCGGTTGAGTGGGCATAAACTCGGCTTGCGTGAACGGCGTCTTCATCGTCTATCTCGCCGATCACACCGCCGGTATCGGCAAATAGACCATGGTGCGGTCCATCACCCGTTCGCATGAGCCAGGCGGGCCGTCCAAGCACGGAGGTAAGGCGCAGTTCCTCGATGGTCTGCGCAGGATTAAGGCGCTGCAACAGTTCGGCAGGTCCGACCCGCAGTTCATCCGGTTCGAGTTCCGGCAGTGCAGCAAGACGTTCCGCCCGCGTCAGTTGCGGAAAACCGACATACATCATCACCACGCCGGAGAAAAACCACATGGCCACGAGCAGACACATGGAGATCCCCAGCCAGCGGTGGCCGAGATAGAGCCAGCGGCGGAAATTGATGGTGCGCCTCACCAGTTCTTCACCCGCCAGACCGTCACGCCGCCCTGCGCATCGAGCGCGGCGAGGGCACCCCCATCCGGCCGCCAGTGCAATCCGGCGACGACATCCGCCACGTCCCCGGACCCGATCAGATCTCCTTCTCCATCTCGCTGCAGCGACCACGCGGCCACGGTCCCATCGCGGTCTCCCGATGCCAGGTGCATCGCGCCGGGAGCGAAGGAAAGCACGGTGATGAACTGACCATGATAGTCCAGGACGCCGGGCCGCGTGCCTTCGGGACCCTTGCCCTCGAAGCTCCAGACCGTAACCGCCTCCCCACCGCCGGTGGCCAGAAGGGTACCGGTGTCATCGAAAGCGAGGGCAGACGGTTTGCCCGGATATCCGGACATCATGGAGTCCTTTCCCGTGTCTCGACGCCAGAAGTGCACCGAGTTGTCCTGGCTACCGCAGGCCACGATGCCCCCGTCCGGGCTCAGTACCATCGACACCAGGGACCCCTGCCATTCCAGCTTCTGCCGTGGCTCGCCGGTGATCGCATCGAAGAACGTCACACGACCGTAACAGGCCGTCGCCAGCTCTGCCGCGCCGGACCAGGCGATCGCGCTGACAGTGCTCGGATGGGCGTCCGATCGCCAGACCTCCGTGCCGTCCACGGTATAAACGTATACGTGCCTGGAGCAGGATATCGCCAGCCACTGGCTGTCCGGTGACCACGCCACGTTTTCCACCCAACTGTTACCGACGTCGATAGCCCGGCTTACCTGACTATCGGAGGCAGACCAGATTATGACTCGACCGTCCTGCCCGGCCGTGGCGAAGGCGGTTCCGCCCGGATGGATCGCTGCCGCGAGCACGCCGCCCTCATGAACCTCGTGATGCGCCCACGCGGTCGCGCCGGACTTGCCTTCGAAGGCGTAGACGCTACCTGCGGTGTCACCGATCACCAGCGCCTCACCGCGCAGTATCCAGCCCCCGGCGATGGGGTAATCACCGACCGACGCAGACCAACCTCGGCGAATTACGCCGCCCGGGTTACCGTCGTTCAAACCAGACATGCATTGAACCCCTGTCGCATGTCCTGCTCATCGAGGTTGCGGCCGATAAAGACGAGTTGATTGTGGTGGGGATCATCCCCCCATTCTCGATCCGGCTGGCCGTCAAAGAGCATGTGAACTCCCTGGAAAACGAAGCGACGGGACTCGCCCGCGAGACTGATGAAGCCCTTCATTCGGAAGATGTCCACCCCGCGTTCCATGAGCAGTGTACTAAGCCACTTGTTGAGCCTGTCGGGATCGACGTCGCCCTCCCGCTCGATGGCGATCGAACCTACTTCGTCGTCGTGCTCATGCTGCGCGACCCAGGTGCGCTCGACCTCCTGCGCGATGGTCACTCCGTCGGTGTTCCTCAGTTGGAGATCGAACTCTTCCGCGGTGTGCTGGGCGTAGAGGCCGACCCGCGCCTGCTTATCAACCTCCAGGATGAACGACTTGCGCCCCGTTGAATCGAGTTGGAGGTTCACATGCTTACCAATCGGTATTTCTTCGCCCGGGCCAAGGTCCTCCGCAGGTTCGGCGTACCTTCGCACACACCACTCCGCGCCTTCGCGGAGGGCGGCGTCATCCGTGCCCTGGTCCGGCACGACGACGATCGACATGGCCGGATCGGGTCCATCGGCCAGGCTGAGTTCGTACCTGCCGGTATCGAGCGAATAGACGCCGGACCATTCGAAGGGGTATTCGGGCTCGAGGAAAGTGGGACGACGCTCGAGCACATCGTCCAGGTCGAAGGCTTCGAGGTTGAGCACCGTGTCGACGGGAACCTCCGCCCGCTCGCTGCGCACGACTTTGGCCATTCGGTTCATTTCCCGGAGACGGGTTTCGAGCCGGTCGAGTACCTCGTCGTCGACGAGGTCCGTCTTGTTGAGCACCAGGACGTCCGCGAAGGCGATTTGCTCGGTGCTTTCGTCGCTTCGACCCAGCTGTTGCTCGATGTGGGCGGCATCGACGAGCGTGACGATCCCGTCAAGGGCGTACTCGTCGCGAATCTCGTCGTCCATGAAGAAGGTCTGGGCCACCGGGCCGGGATCGGCGAGCCCCGTGGTCTCCACCAGCACATAGTCGAACTTGTCGCGGCGCTTCATGAGATTGCTGAGCACGCGGATAAGATCACCGCGCACCGTGCAGCAGATGCAACCGTTCGACATCTCGAAGATCTCTTCGTCCGCGTCGATGACGAGGGCCTGGTCGATGCCGACCTCCCCGTATTCGTTCTCGATCACGGCGATGCGCTTGCCGTGCTCCTCGGTCAGGATCCGGTTGAGCAGGGTCGTCTTCCCGGAGCCGAGGAAGCCGGTGAGGATGGAAACAGGTACTTTTTGCGGCGAGATCATCTGGTTTCTCCTTTAAGGGTTTGCTGGGTATTCGAGGACGGTCGTCGGGGCGTCAAAGCCCCACACCTTGCAGACCTGGACCAGGTCTTCGGCGTCAACGGATTCAATGGACTTGTGCAGCTTGCACTGAAGCTGTGGCGCATCGGGCCGAAGCAGTCCGATCACGGTTTCGACAGGCGCGCAACCTTCTTCGAGACAAGCCAGTTCGGTGACCGTGACCGTCATGTCATCGGAAAGGCTCAGTGCTTCGCGCAATGCCTCTTTGATGTTTCGGACCCGTTCGCGGTCCGGGCGACGGGGTGACGTGTTGATCAACATGTGCTCTCCTTTTCCTGCGACAGGGGTGAGGCCGTTACGGTCATGCGGACTCCTCGGTCATCTGAAGTTCCGGAAAGGGGTTCCGGGCCTCTGCCCAGGTTTTGCTGTCGGCGGCGGCGAGGTCCTCTTCGAGCAGGCACGCGTCGAGGCGAGCGCGTATCGCCGCTTCGTGCATCTGCTGACCGATGAAAACGAGCTGCTGCGCGCGGTCGCCGAAGCGGGCATGCCAACCTGGCTGCCGGTCGGGTCGCTGATCCTCCGGGTGCCCCCAGTGTTCGCGTGGTACGGCCGCCCACCACATCCCGAGGGGCTTCACGCTGCTGATGCCCCCGGCCTGCGCCCATTCGTAGGCGACCCGGTGGTCCGCGGCGACCCAGAAGAAGCCCTTCGAGCGGAGCACGCCGGACCAGTTCCCGTCGTCGTGCAGGAACGCCCACAGCTTCTCGGCGTCGAAGGGCTGCGACGTCCGATAGGTGAAGCTCGAGATCCCGTACTCCTCGGTCTCCGGCGTGTGCTCACCCTGAAGCTCTCGAATCCAGCCGGCGGAGTGCGCCGCCTTCTCGTAGTCAAACAGGCCCGTGTCGAGCACGCATTCGAGCGGGACCTGTCCGCGCGTCGCCATGAGGACCTTCGCGCCGGGGTTGAACGCTTTCACGATGGCCTCGACCTCGAGAGCCTGATCGTTGCTCACGAGATCGAGCTTGTTGAGCACGATGACGTCGGCGAACTCGATCTGGTCGATGAGCAGGTCGGTCACCGTCCGGTGATCTTCTTCGCCCAGCGACTCACCGCGGTCTTGGAGCGCTTCGGCGGCGTTGTAGTCCCGCAGGAAGCTCGCCGCGTCCACGACCGTGACCATCGTGTCGAGGCGCGAAACCTGACCCAGGCTCACGCCGTTCTCGTCCTCGAAGGTGAAGGTCTGCGCGACCGGAATGGGCTCTGAGATCCCGGTCGACTCGATGAGCAGGTAATCGAAGCGTCTTTCCTGCGCGAGTCGTGAGACCTCGGCGAGCAGGTCGTCCCGCAGCGTGCAGCAGATGCAGCCGTTCGTCATCTCGACCAGCTTCTCCTCGGTCCGTGAGAGTTCCGCACCACCGCGCTCAACAAGCGCCGCGTCGATGTTGACCTCACTCATGTCGTTGACGATGACCGCGACGCGCATGCCCTCGCGGTTATTGAGCACGTTGTTGAGCAGTGAGGTCTTGCCGGCGCCGAGAAAGCCGGACAGGACCGTAACGGGCAGTCTCTCTGACTGGGGCATTGATGATCCTTTACTCATGGGGTGGCCACATTGCCGGGCGGCTGTTGATAACAAATGCCTTTCGCGTCAAGTTCATCTAGTTCAGTCGTGTGTATTTGATGGGGATGCGTCTCAGGCAGGATCGTCTTTCTCCGAACTGCACTGCGCACAGGTGCCGAGCAGTTCGACGACCGGCCGCCTGGTACGGAATCCTATCTCGTTGCCCGCCGCTTTCAGGCTCAAGGCCACGCTGGGATCTTCAACCTCGGCTACTTCGCCGCAGTCGTCGCAGATCAGGAACTGGCTGGCATGCGGATGATCCGGATGTGCGCAGCCCACATAGGCGTTCAGGCTTTCGAGCTTGTGCACCAGACCCTGCTCGAGCAGGAAGTTCAGCGCCCGGTAGACCGTCGGTGGCGCGGGATTCCGGACTACGCCGCGCATGCGCTCCAATAGGTCGTAAGCACTGAGCGGTTTTTCGGCTACGCACAGCAGTTGAAGCGCGGCCTTGCGTTGTTCGGTCAGCCGCGCGCCGCGCTCATGGCACAGAGCCTCGGCTCGTTCCAGTACCTGGGAAAGCGCTTTGTTATTCACAGGTCTCTCCTTCCCGATCAATCGCCCAAGGCGGCGACCAGTGTTCGGATGTTGTGCAACATCATGCCAAGGTGAGTATCAGCCGGCCCACCCGCCTTCGACAGCGCGTCGGAATAGAGCGTGCCGCCGATCTGTGCTCCGGTTTCCCGGACGATCTGGTCGAGCAGGCGCCGGTCGGAGATGTTGTCGATGAAGACGGCCGAGATCTTTTCCCTGTTGATCTGACGTATCAGCCTGGCCACGTCGCCGGCGGACGGCTCCGCTTCGGTGCTGAAACCGACCGGGGCATGGAACTCGATGCCGAAGTCTGCCGACAGATAACCGAATGCGTCGTGGGAGGTGACCACCATGCGCCGTTCGGCCGGCAGCGAATCGATCGTTGCGCGAACCTGTGCCTCGACCGCGTCGATCTCATCCATGTACCGCGTCGTGTTGCGGTGATAGATTTCGGCCCCCGCCGGGTCGACCGCGGCCAATCCACCGGCGATGTTGCGGACATAGATCCGGGCGTTGTCCAGGCTCTGCCACGCATGGGGATCGATCTCGCGGTGGCCGCTTTCCCCTACCCAGAGGGGCTTGACGCCGTCGGTCGCCGTCACCACCCGTCCCTTGTACCCGGATGCCTTCGTCAGGCGGTCTATCCAGCCCTCAAAACCCAGTCCATTGACGACCAGCAACCTGGCTTCGGCGACGGTCCGGGCGTCCGCCGGGGTCGGCTGATAAACGTGCGCGTCTTCGCCGGGACCGACGAGGGTGGTAACGTGCACCCGGTCACCGCCTATCTGCCGGACCATATCACCCAGGATGCTGAACGACGCGACCACGTCGATGGAGGTGTCGGCCCGAGCGGTACCCGCCCCTGACAAGGCGATCAAACAGGCGGCGAAGACAAAAGAGCGGATAGATCGAATAATCAACTTGGCCATATCCTGGTTCATACCTGGCATCATGCTTCCAGATGACGGCGTGGCCTGAGGTGCGTCATGATTACGCCGTCAGGTCCGAAGGACAGTGAGAACAGATAGAACGCTCCCGCTGTCAGGATGATGGCTGGGCCGGAAGGCAGACTGGCGTGATAGGACAACAACAGGCCGACATACCCGCCCAGAAAGGCCGCAAGCACACCGATGACCACCAGGGGCGTGAGATCACGCGTCCAGAACCGGGCGGCGGCGGCGGGTAGGATCATGATCCCAACCGCCATCAGGGTCCCCAGCGCATGAAATCCGCCCACCAGATTGAGGACCGCCAGCACGAGAAAGCTGTAGTGGCCCACCGGACTCAGGGGACTCACCGATCGGAGAAAGCCCGGGTCGAAACACTCCATTACCAATGGCCGGTAGAGGACAGCGAGCCCTAACAGGGTGACCGTGGCGATGCCCGCGACCAGGTAAATGGCCGCATCGTTCAAAGCGAGCACCGTACCGAACAGGATGTGCAGCAGGTCGACGTTGCTGCCACGCGTCGAGACGATGACGACCCCGACGGCGAGGGAAATCAGATAGAAGGCAGCCAGGCTGGAATCCTCGCGGGCCACGGTGGTGCGGGCCACCAGTCCGGAGAGCATGGCCACGGTCACCCCCGCGATCACCCCGCCGAGGGTCATGGCGCCGAGCGACAGCCCCGCCACGAGGTATCCGAGGGCCGCACCGGGAAGAATGGCATGGGCCATGGCATCCCCGGTCAGACTCATCCGCCGCAGGGTCAGGAACACCCCGATGGGGGTCGCCCCAAGAGAGAGGGCAAGGCAACCGACCAGGGCCCGGCGCATGAAGCCGAATTCGACGAAGGGGGCGATGACGGCATCGTACATTATACGCCCTCCACCGGAAGGTCCACCGGACGGGAAGGAACCCGGGCGATCATCTTACGCATAGGACCGCTCCGTCGTCAAAGGCCTCGGTAAGCCGGCGCGCGTGATCGAGATTCGCCGGTGAAAGGACGTCCTCCGTCGGTCCGGCGGCGATCTGCTCGCGGGCCAGGAGAAGGGTTTCCGGGAACTCCGACCGGACCTGATCCAGGTCGTGCAGTACGGCGACCACCGTCCGCCGCTCCCGGTGCCAGCGGCGAATGAGCCCCTTGAGATCCCGCACCGTCGCCGAATCGATGGCCGTGAACGGCTCGTCCAGAAGAATCAGCCGAGCGTCCTGGAGGAGCAGGCGGGCGAACAGTGCACGTTGCATTTGCCCCCCGGAGAGCGTGCCGATGGGGCGCCGCTCGAAACCACCCAGCCCCACGGTATCCAGGGCCTCGCCAACCATCCGGTCGCCTTCCCGTCCGAATCGACGGGAAGCTCCTCTTTGCCTCCACAGCCCAATGGCCACCACGTCGAAGACCGAGATCGGAAAGCTCCAGTCGATTTCGGCTTGTTGAGGGAGGTACGCGATTTCCGAGGGGTCGATCCCCGTCAACCTGATTGCGCCGCCAAGTGGCACGAGGCTGCCGATGGTCCCTTTGAGTAGCGTCGATTTTCCGGCGCCGTTCGGTCCCACCACGGCGACGAGGGACCCGGCACGGATGGCGTAATCGAGATGATGGACCGCGGGATGGCGGTCGTATCCGAGGGTCAGATTTTCAAAACGCAAGATCGTGCTGTCCATTGGCGCAATCATATCAGGGCCCAGGCGACTGCCAACCACAACAGTCCGGCGGCGACGCCGGCCAGCGCAAGGCGCGCTCCAATGCCGGCCCGAAGAGGTGAAAATCCAGCTTTGTTCAGTTGTTGCAACATGACCATTTGTAGACTATTTGTGCGGAAGATAGAGTTGATTTCCGTCCTTTACAAACCCACTGCCGGTTTCAGTGCAAACGACGCGTTCAGCGCCCACAATCCCAGCAGTACCAGAAGCGTGCCGCCAAGCGCACCCAGGCCAGCGCCCGCCAGCGTCCACAGCGGTGATCGGTGAGCGATCACCGTACTCGCCCATGCCCTCGCCTCCGTAGCAATGATGGCCAGGACGACAATGGTGATCGCGGTACCTATGGACATGGCGATCACGGAGAGCGCGCCAAACCAGATCAGATCCATCGCGGTAGCGAGGATCAGCACAAACACGGCTCCGCTGCAGGGACGCAGTCCAATGGACAGAACCACGCCAGCCGCCGCGGGCCGGCTGCCGACCGTATCGATCTCGGCCGCACTGGGCATATGCCGGCAGCCGTTGCCCGCCCCATGAACAGGGTCGGCAGGAACGTGGCGGACTTCGCCGGCTACGCGCCGCAAACTGCGAACGCTTTCGGACAAGACGCCAGCCGCGCGTACCAGCAAGTAGAGACCGACGAGGGCAAGCAACGTGAAACTGGCCCGCGTCGCCCACAGTGATGCCGTTTCTGTATCTATCGGCAGCCGGCCGGCCAATCCGATCGGTACGCAAACCAGCACCAGAGCCGTCACACCCTGAAGCAGCGCAGCGGCGGCGCCCATGGCAATACCGTGATTCAACCGGCTTCGGTGGGTCAACAGGTAAGTCGTCAACACGATCTTCCCGTGTCCGGGCCCCGCGGCATGCAAGACACCGTAAATAAAGCTCGTCAGCACCAAAGCCCAGCCGAAGCCATCCGTGCCACGCAGCGATTCAAACTCCTGCATCAAGCCCATGAGGAATTCATTCTGCAATGCCCAGATCCAGAGCGCTACCCGATCCCAGATCGCAACTTCCTGCCTGGTGTCCGCGTGACCGTCACCCGTGGATTCTTCGGCGGCGACCGTCTCGACGGGCAGCATCGTTGTCGCGTGGATATCCATCGAGTACGCGACGGCACACAGGCATGCAAGAAAGAACCTCATTTTGCCACTGATTCGCATCGAACAGTCACCTTTTAACAAACGGAATCCTGAGGTTGTTACCACCGCTATAGACAAAGACCAGCGGGCCGGTCGTCGTAGTTTATGTTATGTTATAACGTAACGAATAATAACTAAAAGAAACACGTTGTCAAGCCCAAGATTGCCTGTTCCGCAAAAAGGCAACCTGTGAAAGCTCGACCGTGCCGGAAAGTGCCTGTTCAAAAAGATAAAGCCCGCTTTTAACGGGCTAACGTGAACTATGAAGCCTTCGGGTGCCGGGCGTAGGTTCATTCCCATTCGATGGTGCCGGGTGGCTTGGAACTGAGGTCGTAGACCACGCGGTTTACGCCTCGCACTTCGTTGATGATGCGGTTCGAGACGTGCGCCAGGAAGTCCGTGGGCAGGCGCGCCCAATCGGCCGTCATGAAGTCCAGCGTGGTCACGGCGCGGAGGGCGATGACGCGCTCGTAGGTGCGGGCGTCGCCCATCACGCCGACGGTCTTGACCGGGAGCAGCACGGCCAGCGCCTGGGAGACCTCGTCGTACAGGCCGGCCCTGCGCAGTTCGTCGATGAAGATCCTGTCCGCGTCCTGCAGCATGGCCACCCGCTCCCGGGTCACTTCCCCCAGCACGCGGATGCCCAGGCCGGGTCCCGGGAAGGGATGTCGGTTGATGATCTCGTCGGGCAGGCCGAGTTCCCGGCCCACGGTGCGCACCTCGTCCTTGAACAGGTTCCGGACCGGTTCGAGCAGTTCCAGTTCCAGGTCGTCCGGCAACCCGCCCACGTTGTGGTGGGTCTTGATGACGCTGGCCGGGCCCTTCACGGAGGCGCTTTCGATCACGTCGGGGTAGAGGGTGCCCTGGGCCAGGATGTGGACGCCGCGCAGCGAGGTCAGTTCGCTTTCCAGGACGCGAATGAACTCGTCCCCGATGATCTTGCGCTTCTGCTCCGGTTCCTCCACGCCCTTCAGCCGGTCCAGGAACCGGTCCGAGGCGTCGACGAAGCGGAACCGGGCGTTGATGGTCCGGCGGTAGGTCTCCTCGACCTCCCGGGCCTCGTCCTTCCGGAGCATGCCCGTGTCCACGAAGATGCAGGTCAGGCGGTCCCCGATGGCCCGGCCGATCAGCGCCGCAACGACCGAGGAATCCACGCCGCCGCTGGCGAAGCAGGCCACGCGGCGCTCGCCCACGGTCTCCCGGATGGAGGCCAGTGCCTCGTCGATGAAGGTCCGCGGCGTCCAGCTTCCTTCGCAGCCGCAAATGGCGAATACGAAGTTCTCCAGGACTTCGCGGCCCTGGACCGTGTGCACCACTTCGGGATGGAATTGCACGCCGTAGATCCGGCGGTCCAGTTGGGCGACTGCGGCGATATGTCCGTTGTCGGAGCGGGCGATGACGTCGAAATCCGGCGGCGGCGCCTTGAGTTCGTCGCCGTGACTCATCCAGACCGTCATGCGCTCCGGCAGGTCGCGGAACAGGGGCGTGTCGCCCGTCGTACGGATCCCCGCGTTGCCGTACTCCCGGGTTCCGGCGTGGGCGACCTCGCCTTCGTGGTAATGCCCCATGAGCTGCAGGCCGTAGCAGATCCCGAGGATCGGCTTGCCAGCCTCGAATATGCCCGGATCCGGGTGCGGCGCGTCTTCTCCGTACACGCTGGCCGGACCGCCCGACAGGACGATGCCGGTGACGTTGCGCGCCGAGAGTTCGGACGCCGGCGTATCGTAGGGCAGCACCTCGCAATAGACGTGGCTTTCCCGAATGCGCCGCGCGATGAGCTGCGTGTACTGCGCGCCGAAATCGAGGATGGCAATCCAGTTCGAGTCAGCCATTTAATGGAATTCAGATGGATGAAAGACGGGTGCCGTCAAATTAACGAACAGGTTAGATAATATAGCCCGTTCATCGTGTTTTGTCCAGCGTTGAAAGTATTTCCTCGAGTGCAGGTTCGCCCGAGGTCAGCCGGAGCGCGATATCCAGGGCGACCAGGTGTTTTCTGGCGGCGTGGTCCGGGATCCGGACGGCGTCTTTCTTCGTGGTGACGATGCATTCCGCGCCCGATGCTACGGCCAGGGACCATGCCCGGTCCAGGTCGGACGGAGAAAAGGGGTGGTGATCCCGGTACGCCAGGACCCGGGTTACATGGCCGCCGGCGTCCGTGACCGTCTGCACGAAGGAAGCCGGGTTGGCGATCCCGCAGAGGACAAGCACCTCGCGGCCGGCCAGCCAAGTCGGCGGGAGCCGGGTACCGTCGTCCGGACCGTCGTCTAGGTTGTTCTCCAGGCCGTTGTCCTCGCCGTCGTCCAGGCGTCGCAGCCCTGCGGGTTCATAGACGGCTTCGATGAGCGCCAGGTGGGGGAACTCGCCTGTGATACGCGCCGTGTCGACCGCCGCCAAACGGGTCTGATCCGTCCGAGTCAGCACCAGTGCATGGGCGCGCTGGAGCGAGGAAAACGGTTCGCGATAGGGGCCGGCGGGGAGCAGTCGGCCGGGTTTGTACTCCGGACCGGGCAGGCTAAGCTGGCCGGAGGCGTCATGCACCACGATGTCCACCGCGCGGGCCGTGCTCCGGTGCTGGAATCCGTCATCCAGCAGCAGCACGTCCGCCCCGTGGCGGTCAATGGCCATCCGTCCCGCAGCCGTGCGGCTCGGACCGACAACCACAGGTACATCGGAAAGGACCGAGGCCAGGAAGGCCGGTTCGTCGCCCGCCTCCTGCCAGGGGGCGTCCGGTCTGACCACCTGGGTTGCGCGGGAATTCCTGCCGTAACCCCGGCTCAGCACGGCGGGCCGGTAGCCGGCGTCCCGCAGGCGGTGGGCAAGGTATCTCACCACGGGCGTCTTCCCCGCGCCGCCCGCGGTCAGTGCGCCCACGCTGATTACCGGGACCGGAATGCGGTAGGAAGTCAGCAGTTTCCTGTCGTACAGCCCGTTGCGTATCCGGACCGCTATGGCCATCAGCAGGGACGGGGGCAACAGCGTGACACGCAGGAAGCGAATGGCCGGTGCGCGCTCGCCGGGGTCCATCAACCGGGTAATGAACGGCATGCGATGTGGGTAGCGCCGCGGCCCGGAATCGCCGGATCCGTTGGGGTCCGGCTCGAGGATCCACCGGTCGACCAGGTCCAGGGTGCGGTCTACAGCCCTGGAGCATTCGAGCACGGCCTGTCGGGCGGCCGCACCCGCCTGCGCGTGCATGCCGGAATCATCCAGCCATTCGAGCCATTGGCGGGCGAGTTCGTCGCCGTCGTGGACGACTATGCCGCCCCCGGTCCGCAGCAGGGCAGCGGCGCTCGCCCGGACGTTCTCGGTGTGGGGACCGAAGAGGACCGGAATGCCACATGCCGCGGGCTCGAGCAGGTTGTGGCCGCCGAGGGGAACCAGCGTGGCGCCGACGAAGGCCATGTCCGCGGCGGTGTACATGACCGCCAGTTCGCCCATGGTGTCCAGGATGATTACGTCGGCCGGAGCGGGGCTCGTCCCGCCCGAATCGTCGGGGCCGCCTGCTCCCGCGACGCCCGTGCCGCCCACACCATCGGGGTCGGCCAGGCGCGTCCGACGGACGAATCGCAGGCCGGCCGCCTTCAGCATCTGCTCGGCCGGGGGAATGCGCTGGAGGTGCCGGGGCGCCCAGATCATTTTCGCCTCGGGATACCGTTCCCGTACGCGGACGAAGGCCGCCAGCACGGCGCGTTCCTCTTCCAAGGGCCGGGGGCAACCCGCCATGATGACCGGTTCGGACGCGGACAGGCCGAGTTCACGACGGAGCGCTTCCCTTCCGGGTCCCTTCTGTTCGGCGGCCAGGTCGAACTTTACGTTTCCGGTTACCCGCACCCAGCCCGGGTCCGCGCCGAAGGTTATGAACCGTTCCCCGTCGAGCGCATGTTGGACGCCCACGACAGCCAGCCGCCGCAACATGCGCCGGAACAGCGGCTTCACGAAACGGTTTCGCACGAGACTGCGATCCGACATGCGGCCGTTGACCAGGGCCACGGGACAATCGTGAGCGGCGGCCGCCCCGAGCATGCCGGGCCAGAGTTCGCCTTCGAGCAGCACCAGTGCGCGGGGGCGTACCCGCCTGAACACCCGGCGGACGATGAAAGGCGCGTCGAGGGGCGCCAGTCCGAAGTACCGGGCCCGGGGTACGTGCTGCCTGACATAGGCCAGGCCGGTTTCCGTCATCGTGGTGACCAGCACCTGGCAATCGGGATGGCGTTTCGCGAATCCTTCGATCACTACCGCAAGGCCGGTGGCTTCGCCCACGGACGCGCAGTGGAACCAGACGACCGGCCGGTTCTCCCCGTCAGGGACGAGCGGCCGCTGGCCGAGCCGTTGGCGCATCCCGTACCGGTCCAGGATGGACAGGCAGGCCAGGACCGGCGAGAGCAGCACGGTCAGCGCGGAATACAGTAAGGTGTACACAAAGACCATGTCAGGAATCTGCCGCTTCTTCAGGTATCTGCCGGATATTCAGGACGTGGCCAAGCTTCGTCCGGCGACTTCGCGTGCATCCAACAGGCGTCGCTGGAGTTCGGCCCTGAGGGGTTCAAGGCGCTCGACCGGCGCGTCTCCAGGCACGGTCAGCGGTTCTCCGAAGGCAATCGCCACCCTGGAAAAGGGGCGTGGAAGCATGAAACGGTCCCAGCTTGAAAGCAAGCAGGCCTTGTGCGAAGCGACCGCGAAGGGCACGATGGGAAGGCCGGACCTCCCGGCAATGATCAGCGTACCCGGCTTGACTTGAAGCCGGGGACCGCGGGGCCCGTCCACGGTTACCCCCAGGTCGTCGCCGGCCGCGCCGGCCGCCGCCATGCGGAACAGGGCGCGCGTTCCCCCCCGGGTGGAAGATCCGCGTATGGTCCCGTATCCCATGCACTCGATGGCCCGGGCAATCCACTCGCCGTCCCGGTGCTGGCTCACTAGTACCTTTATCCCCTGCCGGCGGAAGGCATAGGTGGCCACCAGCAAGCCCTCGTGCCAGAAGGCGTATATCACCTGCCGGCCGCCTTCCCGCGCTTGCTCGAGGTACTCCGCTCCGATCCTGCGGATGGTGAGCGATCTTCCAAGCAGGCCGATGGCCCCGGCGCTCAGCTTACCAATCAAGGTATATACGGGGCCTTCAATGCCCGCCATCGGCTGCCCTCTCCCCGCGCGGCCCGCTTTCCCGGCGCGGCCCGCTTTCCCGATCATCCGTTTGATGCTCGTACGCGCCTTCCGCCATGTCCAGGGCCAGGTCGGCGACGCGCGACGAAGCGCCCGGTGTACCCAGGCGGGTCCGTACCTCCCGGAGTTCGCGTGCCATGGCCTCCCGTTTTCCCGGGTCCTTCAACAGCTCCAGGGCCACGGGGGACAGCACTTCCGGATCGACGGCGTCCTGGAGGAATTCCGGTGCGATGCGCCGTCCCGCGACCACGTTCACCAGGCCGATGTCCGGTATGCTGACCAGGCGGCGGGCGATCCACCAGGACAGTCGGGACATGCGGTACAGGACCAGCAGGGGCGTGCCGAAACAGGCGGATTCCAGGGTTGCCGTTCCCGACGTGACGAGCAACAGGTCGGCGTGGCGCATGACCTCGTAGGTGCTTCCTTCCACCACGGGCACCTTCCTCGCGTCTTCTTCCAGGGCTGCATTCCCCGCGAGACACGCCGTCAGGTCGGTCCTGGAGACGGTTGGCGCCAGTCCGATGACCCCCTGGGTTCCGGGCAGCTCCCGCCGGACGGTCTTCAGGGTGCCGGCCATCGAGGGGAGCATGCGCTCCACTTCCATGACACGGCTGCCCGGCAACATCCCGATGATCGGCCGGTCCGGATCGAGGCCCGCGGCTTCGCAGAATTCGGTCCTGGATTGCCGGCTCTCGAGCACTTCAAGCAGGGGGTGGCCGACGAAGACCACCTTTCCCCCGGCTTTCTCGTACAGTTCCACTTCGAATGGAAACACCACCGCCATGCAGTCCACGTTTCTCACGATGGCGTGGATCCGCCGCGGCCTCCACGCCCAGACCTGGGGACTGATATAGTAGAGGACCGGTATGCCCCGCTTGCGCGCCTTGCGGGCGATGCGGAGATTGAAGTCGGGATAGTCGATGAGGATGACCAGGTCGGGACACCGGGATTCGAGAAGCCCGTCGAGCCGCCGCAACGCCCGGCGAATGAAGGGCAGATGTCGGACGACCTCGGTGAGGCCCATGACCGAGAATTGTTCAATATGGTAGACCAGCGCGCAGCCGGCCCGTTCCATGCGTTCCCCGCCGACGCCGAAAATATCGATTCCCGGGCGCCTGGCCTTGAGTGCGGCCACGACCCCCGCTCCGTGCATCTCGCCCGACGCTTCTCCGGCGATGATCATGATCCGCAATGGCTTCGACTCCTTCGTATGAACACGTCGTGTCGTTCCAGCCGTGGAGTACGGTTACAGCGACGGGCATCCTGAATCCAAAATACACTTTGAGGACGCAACCTCGGAGTATATTTTGAAGTCTTACCCGTTAAGTTAGTCTTTAACAGAAAACAGGAGATCGGAAAAGCATGGCTGATTCCCCGTCAGGACGCACCGTTGTTTTCGTCTCGTTGACCGGCGACGAGCAAGTGAAGGCTTACGACCAGGACCGGGAGACGGGCGCCCTGACCCTGCGGTCCACCAGCGACGCCCACGGTCCTTCCGGGGCGCTGTGCCTGCATCCGGCGGGCAACCTCATGTACAACGCCCACGTGGAATCCACCACGCTCGCGGCCTACAGGCTGGACACGGACTCCTGCGAACTCACCCTCGTCAACAAGGTGGATACCGACATCACGATCCCCGCGCATCTCGTCACGGACCGCCGCGGCCGGTTCCTGTTGACGGTATACTACGGGGGCGGCGGCATCACCGTGCATCGCCTGGGCGGAGACGGCGCGATCGGCGAACTCGTCCAGTACATCAACACGGGCGAAAAGGCCCATGCCGTCTGCCTGGCGGTCGAGGACCGGTACGTGATCGTCCCCCACGTTTCTCCCACCAACAAGACCAACCAGTTCCGGTTCGACGCGGAAACGGGGCAGCTGACCCCCAACGAACCCGCGGTGCTGAACCCACCGGACGAAGAAACGGGCCCCCGGCATATCTGCTTCCGGCCCGGGGGTGACGTGGCGTACATCGTCAATGAACAGGGCAACACGGTGACGGCCCACCACTTTAATGCGGATAACGGTACCCTCGAGATCTTCCAGAACGTATCGACCCTGCCCGACGACTGGGAGGAGGGTGGGGCCACCGCCCACGTGGAGGTGCACCGGAACGGGAAGTGGGCTTATGCCTCCAACCGGGGGCACGACAGCATCGTGGGCTACGACGTGGCGGCCGACGGCGCGCTGAGCGCCTTCGGGCACGTTTCGGTTCCGGCCAGTCCGCGGTCCTTCAACGTCGATCCGGATGGCCGGTTCCTTTATTGCGCCGGTGAAGCCGCGGGCGTGATGACGGCATTCCGCGTGGACCCCTCCGACGGAACCCTGCATCCGCTGCGGGATTATACTGTAGGCGACAAGCCATTCTGGGTAATGGCGACGACCCTGGGTTAAAGCGCATGAGCGACAAGCGTCAAAACGGCGAAGCATCCAAGGGCCTGGTGGGCATGTTCACGGCCGAGCGGCAGCGTGAGCAGGACAACACCATGGACCGAAGGATCGAGAAGAAGCGCTTCACGCCGCGCCGGATCGCCCTCGGCGGCCTGGCGGCGGCGGTGATCGCCTTCGGAGTCTACGCGCTGCTCAGCGTCAACCCGTCCTCGCTGAACGTGGACGCCGAGAAGCTGACCCTGGCCCCGGTGACCTACGGCCCCTTCCTCGAGTACATCGTGGAGCAGGGCGCGGTGATGCCGCTCACTACGATCTACCTGGACGCCGTGGAAGGCGGGCGCGTGGAGGAGGTCTACGTGGAGCAGGGCACCCAGGTCGAGGAAGGCACGGCGATCCTGCGGCTTTCCAACGCCAACCTGCAATTGAGCGTCATGCAGCGCGAGGCCGAGCTGTTCCGCGAGGTGAACCGGCTCAGGGAGACGCGGGTGACCATGGGGCAGCGGCGCCTGAGCATGCGCGCCGGACTGGTGGAGACGGAATACCAGTTGCGCCAGGCCGAGCGGGAGCACGCGCGGCAGGACGAGATGTTCAAGGCGGACCTGACCTCGCGCCAGGATTACGACGAGGCGAAGGACAACCTGGAGTACCTGACGGCCAGGCGGGACGTGACCGTCGAGACCTTGCACCAGGATTCGCTCTTCCAGACGATCCAGATCCGGCAGCTGGAGGAATCGATCGACCGGCTGCGCCTGAACCTGGAACTCATCAAGCAGAACGAGGAGAACCTGACCATACGCGCGCCGATCACGGGCCTTTTGTCCTCGCTCATCGCGGAGGTGGGCGAGTCCAAGCCCGGCGGCGACCGGCTGGGGCAGGTCGACGTGGAGGATGAGTTCAAGGTGCGCGCGGCCATCGACGAGCATTACATCGCCCGCATCCGGTCCGGCCAGGCCGGTTCCTTCGATTTCGCGGGCGGCACCTACGACCTGGTGATCAGCCGGGTGTACCCCGAGGTGATCGAGGGGCAGTTCGAGGCGGACATGGAGTTCCCTGAAGGGATGCCGGACGGCCTGCGTCGCGGCCAGACGCTGCAGGTGCGGGTCGCGCTGGGCGAGCTGGCCGACGCCATGCAGGTGCCCCGGGGCGGTTTCTACCAGAAGACGGGCGGGCGCTGGATCTACGTGCTCGATGAAGCGGGCGAGGTCGCCGTGCGGCGGCAGATCCGGCTCGGCCGGCAGAACAGCCAGTTCTTCGAGGTGCTGGAAGGCCTCGAGGAGGGCGAAACGGTCATCACCTCCATGTACGACAACTTCGGCGACATGGAAAGGCTGGTATTACAGTAATCATCACATCACGGGAGCAAACCATGATCAGGACAGAGCATCTCAAGAAACTCTACGCCACCGAAGAGGTGGAGACGACGGCGCTGAACGACGTGACCATGGCCGTGGACGAAGGCGAGTTCGTGGCGGTCATGGGTCCCTCGGGCTGCGGCAAGTCCACCCTGCTCAACATCCTCGGACTCCTCGACAACCCCTCGGGCGGCGAATACCATTTCCTGGACCAGGAAGTGTCCGGCCACTCCGAGCGGCAGCGGGCCAACCTGCGCAAGGCCAACATCGGTTTCGTCTTCCAGAGCTTCAACCTGATCGACGAGCTGACCGTGTACGAGAACATCGAGCTGCCGCTGATCTACCTGGGCGCGTCCAAGCAGGAGCGCAAGGAGCGGGTGGACGCGGCCATGGATCACATGCAGATCCCCCACCGGCGGAACCACTTCCCGCAACAGCTCTCCGGCGGCCAGCAGCAGCGCGTGGCCGTGGCGCGGGCGGTCATCGGCAATCCAAAGCTGATCCTGGCGGACGAACCGACGGGCAACCTGGATTCGGCCAACGGTTCCGAGGTGATGGAACTGCTTAATGGGCTCAACGAGGCGGGCACGACCATCATCATGGTGACCCACGACCAGGCGCTGGCCGACCACGCCCACCGGATCATCCGTCTCTTCGACGGGCGCATCGTGCAGGAAGCCGCGGCTTAATCGTGACAGGACCTGGAACTCGGCGAGGATCTACCGGGTGGTCAGCCAGTCCCAGAAGCCGGTGGTTTCCTTCTTCTGGGCCGTATCCAGGAGTTCTTCCGATATATACAAGGTCGGCATCAGGTTCAGCATCTGGTTGCCCCGCCACGCCCTGTACCCCCACTTGTTGGTCTCCAGCGCCGCGCCGCGCACGTAAGGCCGCCACATTTCATTGATCAGGGTGTGCCAGAGGAACACGCCGCCCACTTCGCGGACCAGGATTTCCTCGGCTTCCCGGTATAATGCGTTGCGCCGATCCGGATCTCCTACCAGCACATTCGCCCGGAGCACCAGATCTTCGAACCGCTCGTTGTACCAGGGGTGTCTGCCGTTCGACAGCCACAGCGTGAGCAGGTTGCTGGCATCGACGTAGTCATAGCGGTAGGGGATGAGCGCCAGGGTGAGTTCCTTGGCGTTCATCGTTTCCGTAAACACCTTCCTTTCCACGTTCCGTACCCCGACCTCGATATTCAGATTTTGCCTCAGCATGGCCTGGACCGCCTCGGCGGCCGTGCTGTTCACGAAGGTTTCTCCACGCAGCCATATGTTCACGGCCGGGAATCCTTTGCCATTGGGATAACCCGCCTGCGCCAGGAGGTTACGCGCCATTTCCGGATCGTAGGCCTGGATGGAAGCCAGCGCTTCTGAGTTGGCCGCGGGAAACCCCGGCGGCGACATGGCGGCGGCCGGCAACGCGATGTCCCGCAGGGCCGAACTCATGAGCGAAGCCTGGTCGACGGCGTGGCTGAAAGCCCGGCGCACCCGCCGGTCGTTGAAGGGCGGGTTGTAGGAATCCATCAGTAGATAGTAGGTCTGGAAATCCACGTAGGTGTTCAGGTGGTCCTCCAAGGCGGGATTGGATTTGACGCGGTTGATTTCGGCCTGGTTGCTCAGCACGATGTAGTCGACTTCGCCGGCTTCGTAGGCTGCGAGGTAGGGCGGTTGGGCGGCGGCATTGAAGAGTTGCGCGGTGATGCGTTCCAGGAAGGGCTTGTTGGGACCCCGGTACGTGGGACTCGGCTCGAGGACGATGCGGTCGTTGATCGTCCATTCCTTGAGCCGGAAGGGACCGCTGCCCATGTGGGTCTCGGCGCGGGTCGACCAGGCCGGGCCGTATTTCTCGAACAGGTGGGTGGGGGTCACCCAGCTGTAATTCAAAAGCTCCGGCGCGTAGGGCGTCGGCTGGGTCGTGGTGAAGGCGATGGTGTGCTCGTTCAGCGCTTCGACGCCCAGCGAGTCCAGCGGCATGCGGCCGGCCACGACTTCTCCCCAGTTTTTGATGGGACGGTAGTACCATTCGAAATCGAAGCCGGTCTTCGGATCGGCCCAGCGATGGAACGAAGACTCGTAGTCGTAGGCCGTCACGGGCCTCCCGTCGCCGAAAATCAGGTCCTGCTGCAGATGGAAGATCCACGTGAGGCCGTCTTCGGTCACCTCCCAGTGCGTGGCCGCGGCGGGGAGCAGGTTGAAGTCCCGGTCGACCCGGGTCAGCGGCTCGTTCGTAATGGCGAAACCGAAGACCTTCTGGTAGGAGGAGACGGCCCGGTCCATGAACCGGTTGTTCAGTTCGAAGGTCCGGAGGTGCTGGTGTTCCGGCGGTGCGGCGTCCCGGGGGAGCGTGACGCCCACGGAATTCACTTGAGCCGGTTCATCCTGGCCGGATGGGTCGGCGACGGCGAGGCCCAATAGCGAGAAATACAGGAGTGCCGCCGAGCCTGTCAATACAACCGCGGAGGCGAGAATACCCAATGTTCTTATGTTTGATGGCATGCCCATGCAGCGGACCGATCTGATGATTGAAGCGGTGAGCCAGGTCCCGTCATACGTACAGTCGGCCAGCTTCAATGTCCGGCCGGCATGCGCGACGTCGTTTCCCGGGACACTTCCTCTGTAATATAAATCGTCGTCATCAGGTTCAGCATCTGGTTTCCACGCCAGGCCCTGTAGCCCGATTCGTTCGGTTCCAGGGCTTCGCCGCGGACATAGGGCCGCCACATCTCATTGACCAGGTCGTGCCAGAGGAACACGCCGCCCACGTCGCGGACCAGGATTTCTTCTGCTTCATGATAGAGTTGCGCCCGGCGGCCAGGATCGTCCACCAGGTGGTTGGCCCGTTCGACGAGTTCCTCGAACCGGTCGTTGCGCCAAGGATGGCGGCCGCGGGACAACCACAGGTTGAGCAGGTTGCTGGGGTCCAGGTAGTCCCAACCGTAGGCGAGCATGGAAAAGGGGATCTCCTTGGCGTTCAGTGCTTCCGTGTAGACCTTCCGTTCCACGTTCAGCACCTCGACCTCGATATTCAGGTTCTGCTTCAACATGGCCTGTATGGCCTCGGCAGCCACTTTTCTCAGGTAGGTCTCGCCGCGCAGCCACATGGCCATCACCGGGAACCCCTTGCCGTCTGGATAACCCGCTTCCGCGAGCAGGTTGCGGGCCCTTTCCGGGTCGAATCGCTGAATGTCAGCCAGTAATGTGGGGTGGGCGGCGGGGAAACCCTCCGGCATCATCGATACGGCGGGAACCGCGATATCCTTCAGAGCCGACTTCATGATGGCCGGCTGGTCGATGGCGTGGCTGATCGCCTGGCGGACGCGAAGGTCTTCGAAGGGGGGAACGCGGGTATCCATGAAAAGATAGTACGTGGTGAAATTGGTATAGGTGTTGAGGTGGTTTCGCAGCACCGGGTCGGACCGGACCCGGTTGATCTCCGCTGGGTTGTTCAGCAGGACGTAGTCGACTTCGCCCGCCTCGTAGGAGGCGAGAAAGGGCGGCTGTGCCGCGGCATTGTACAACCGGGCGATGATCCGCTCCAGATAGGGCGTGCTGGGTCCGGGGTAGAGGGGATTCGGTTCGAGGACGATGCGGTCATTGATTGTCCACTCCTTGAGCCGGTAGGGGCCGTACCCGATGTGGGTTTCGGGTTTGGTGGACCAGGCCGCGCCGTACTTCTCGAATTGGTGGGTGGGTGTCACCCAGCTGTAGTTGAGCAGATGCGGCGCGAATGGCGCGGGCCGCGTGGTCGTGAAGGCGATGGTGTGCGAATCCAGCGCCTCGACGCCCAGCGAGTCCAGCGGCATCTTCCGCGCGACGACCGCGCCCCAGTTCCTGATGGGCCGGTAATACCATTCGAAATCGAAGCCGACGTCCGGGTCCGCCCATCGCCGGAACGTGTCCGCGTAATCGTAGGCGGTTACGGGCTTTCCGTCGCCGAAAACCATATCCTTCCGGAGATGGAAGATCCAGGTGCGGCCGTCCTCGGTCACCTCCCAGCGGGTGGCCGCGGCAGGCACCAGGTTGAAATTGCGATCGACCCGGGTAAGGGGTTCGTTCGTCAGGGCGAACCCGAAGGACTTCTGGTAGGAGGACGTAGCCCGGTCCATGTACCGGTTGTTCAGCTCGAAGGTCCGCAGAATCTGCCGAGAGGGCGGCGCGGCGTCCGGAGGGAGCGTCACGCCGACGGAATTGACCAGGCCTGCGGGATCAGGTTGGTCGTGGGAACCAGGCCGGCCAGGCGACACAGGCTGGTCAGGCGACCCTTTTGGGCCGGACAGTGCGTCCGACGCCAGGGCGACGGCCATCATCAGCAAAGACGCAGGGAGCAACAGGCAGATCTTCGATCGCATGACTACCCCGTTCAGCCGTCATTCGGATTACGTACCTCGACGGGCTTCCGGTACAGCATGGCCAGGATCTCGGTGAACTGAAGCGGACTGACCCCCACTCCGTTTACGCTCACCGTCCAGTGCAGGTGTGCGGCGGTCACCCGGCCAGTGGCCCCCGACAGTCCCAGCAGTTGTCCCCGGGACACTTCGTCCCCTGTCTTCACATACAGCCGGCTCATGTGCGAATACCCGGTGTGGATGCCCATGCCGTGTTCGATCAGGACATGGTTGCCCGAATAGAACAGGTTCTGCGCCAGTTTGACCACGCCGGACTGGGCGGCGTACAGGGGCGTGCCCTCGTAGGCACGCAGGTCGAGGCCGCCGTGATAGCTGCGAAGCTGTCCGTTGAACACCCTTCGAGTCCCGTACGGGCTGGTGATGGTCTTCTTCTCCACGGGGTAACGGAACGTGTCTTCCATCATCACCGTATCCCGTACCGCCTCGTACGCAGCGGCGATGATCTTCTGTTCCCGCGCGATGCGCCGGAAGTCCGTGACCGAAGGCGTAACCCGGCTCTGCGGCACGCCGCGGATCTGCTCCGACCGGTAAGGGCCGGCGACGATGGTGAAGGGCAGTTCCCTATCGAATATCCGGTCGCTTTCGGTCCACTCCACGTGCACCGTGTCGGGTCCCGGCGCCGCACGATAGGGAATGCCGATCAGGGCGAACAATACTCCTTCGGGCGCGGTCGGATGAGAGTACAGGCGATGGATCCGGGCACCCGTCGAAACGGTCAGATCGGCCACGCGTCCGGCCGGGCCAGCGCGCTCGATCCGAACCACCGGTAGGTCGGCCCGCTCTTCCGGATGATCGGCCACGCGCCCGGCTTCCTCGCCGGGACCGTCAGGGATGCACTGCAGCAAAAGGGTGTGGCCGTTCGCCACCCGCCCATCGGAAAGGTGCAGCGAGAAAGCCCGCTCTCCCAGATAGGCCCGTGGTGCGTGGAAGAAGGTCTCACCGCCAAGGCAGACGGCGGTCAGCGCCAGGGCAAGAACGAGATTCATGGAACCGGGCTGGAATCCGGGTCGGTCCGGGTCGATCCGGGTGTACAAAGGGACCGGTCTCGACGACATCCCCGATCTGGACGACACGACCGATCCGGGCTATACCTGATCATTATAACCATTGCGCCGTTCCAAAAACAGTTTTTTGAACCGGCCGCCGGGGCTTCGGCAGGCGACCTTCGCTACCGGGGATTCCAATCCGGGATGCCGCGGCTGACCCGGATTTCGAAATCTCCGTCCGGCGGCACGCGCCGGGCGAACGCGGGTGAGCCGCCCTGGTCGGGCCAGTCCCGGAGGATACCGCGGACCGCTCCAGTCGTCCGGTCCAACATGATCGCGGCGGCCGGCCCTCCGGCGGCCGGCCCTCCGTTACGATCCATCGTCGTCAAATCGTCCGGACCGGATAGCGCGATACGATGCAATCGATCGAGCCAGTCCGCCTGGACGGGAAGCACAAAGGCGAAAACGCTTCCGGCCCCGTCCGCGATTTCCGTCGCGCCGAAGGACAGCGCGAACAGCGTGTTCCCCGCTCCGTCTTCACCGGTGAGGCGATATGGACCGCCGGTCTCCGGCAGGACGGGCGGGGCGTCGACCGCGAAAGCAGGATGGAGAACGGTTTCCCCCAGGTCATTCACTTCGCCCCATAGCAGCAGGTTGGTCGCGGAAGCGGCGCGCGCCGCCGGAACGGGTCTTTCCGAGGACCTCCGGTAGATCAGCGCCTTGACGAAGTGGAAATCGCTGATCCATCCGGGAGGGCAGTAACTCATCAGGTCGTGGTTCCGCGGCGACACCAGCGATCCCGACAGGACGTCGTAGCCCCATGCGCCGGTAGTCCCGTCGGCGTAAGGGTAGTCGGGGTCCAGGCCGGCCGGACCGCCGCACGGTGCGTGCCTCAAGTTCATGTTGTGTCCGAGTTCATGGGCTATGGTATATCCGTCCAGTGCCGACACACCGATTTTACCGGGGATGACGGCGACGCCCACGCGTTCGCTGGCAGGGAGGATAGCCATATAGTGTCCCCGGGCGCCGTCCAGGATGCGAACCACAAAGACCTCGATCAGGATCGATATGGTGTTCTTCGCCTCGGAGGCCACCGAAGTCCACACGGGTTCGCGGACATTCAGATGGAAATCACCTACCGGCAACGTTTCCCGGGTCATCCTGAACAGTTCGTCATCCGGCGACAGGCCCGCGGCGTAATCCGCGAGCGTCCGGTCAGGATTCCACGTCCACAGAAACGGGACCAGGGTGAGGTCGAGGGGCGGCACCTCCGACACCTCCAGGGCCAGCCGACCGGCAGGCGGCAGGCGGCGATCGACGACCGAAACGGAATCGATTTCTATCACCATTTCCAGGCCCGGCCGAACCACATAGGCCGGAATATGGGCGTTGGATGACGCCGCGAGGTCACCCTCCTCAGGACGGTCCGGCAGGCTGTAGTCTCCGCCCGGTATCTCGGCCGTGTACACCGGAAGATTGTTCCGGTAGAACGTAGCGCGTACCGGCGGCCGTTTTGCGTCGGCCATGCCGCCGTTCGTTACGAAGACGCGGAGGAGCGCGGGCTTGCCGGCAACCAGCGGCACCCGGTTTTCGAGGGACTGCACCGCCTGCGTGAGATACGCCGACGCAACGCGCGCGACGGGGTCGCCACAGTCGGAAACGCGCCTTTCGTCTATATTCCGCAACCACGTCTGGGTCTCGACGTCCCGGGACGCGCATAGTCGCGTGCCGGCCAGCAGCAAAGATGCCAGGTCGAGGTCGAGAAAGGTGCGCGGCAACGGCCCCGAAAGTGCGGCATTGTGGGAAAGACTCAGCGTCCTCAGCTCTCCGAGTGCTCCCAACTCGGACGGGACCGACCCGCTCATCCGATTCGACGCCAGGCTTAGCGTGACGAGATTGGCCAGCCTTCCCAGTTCCGGTGGAACGGGGCCAGTAAGCCCGTTGGTGGAGAGGTTCAGTTCCTCGAGGTTTGCCAGTCTTCCCAGTTCGGGTGGAACGAGGCCCGTCAACGCATTGTAGGAGAGATCCAGTTCCTCGAGGTCCGCCAGTTGTCCCAGACCCGGCGGAACGGAGCCCGTCAACTCGTTTCTGCCGAGCTCGAGTGCGACGAGGTTTCGGAGGCGCCCCAATTCAGGTGGAACGGACCCAGTCAGTCCATTGACGGCAAAGTTGAGGACGGTGAGGTCTGCCAGTCGTGCCAGTTCCGGGGGAACAGGACCCGTAAACCGGTTGGATGAAAGCTCCATTCGTCCGAGACTGAGGAGGTTTCCCAAATCCTGTGGAAGGGTTCCGTGTAACCGGTTGAGCCTGAGATCGAGGACGGTGAGTCGGTCGAGTCGTCCCAGTTCGGGTGGAACGGTACCAGTCAATCCATTGGCGGAGAGATCGAGGATGGAGAGGGCGGCCAGTTGTCCCAGTTCGGGTGGAATAGGGCCCGTCAGCAGGTTCACAGAGAGATCCAACGTAGCGAGCCGGTCGAGGCGCGCGAGTTCGGGCGGAATGTGCCCCGTCAGGCCGTTTCCGATCAGACGCAACGTTTCCAGACGGTCCATCAGCGCCAGTTCCGGAGGCAGTCGCCCCTTAAGGTTATTGTACCCCAGGTCGATGGAGGTTACATGCCCTCCGGCGTCGGTCTCGACGCCGTGCCAGTCTCGCAACGGGGCTTCGCTGAGCCAGTTGGCGGCCTCCTTCCAGTACGCGCCGCCCGTTTCGCCGTATAGCGCAGTCAACGCCACCCGGTCGGGGGAGACGGCGGCGGGACAGCCGCCCACCCGTACGTCCCCGACTGTGGCCAGCCAGGCCTGGTAAGCGGGGTCCTGCGGCGCGCAAAGCCTCGTTCCGCCCAAATTGAGGACCGTCAGGCCGAGATCAACCAGCGACGCAGGCAGCGGTCCCTTCAGCCCGGGGTTGTTCGACAGGTCCAATACGCCCATAGACCGGAGATCGCCCAGCCGGGACGGCAGCGTTCCACTCAGATTGTTGTCTTCCAGGTCCAGACCCGTTACCTGGCCCAGGTCATTGGTGGCGACGCCGTGCCAGGCGTTCACGGGCGCGGCGGTGAGCCAGTTGTTCCGTTCGGTCCAGCTTCCCCCGTCCGCCGCGTTGTACAACGCGATCAGCGCGCTCCGCTCCATGTCCTCGCAGTTGTCCACTTCCACGTCGTCAATCGCGCCGAGCCATGCCTGGAAAGCCGCGTCCAGCGGCGCGCACAGGAAAGTTCTGTCAAGCCTCAGTCTTTCGAGATTGCCGAGATTGGCCATGGCCCTGGGCAACGGCCCGTGCGAGAAGTTATTGCCCCTGGCGCCGAGTTCCCTGAGCCTGAAGAGTCGTCCGATTTCGGGGGGAATGCTTCCCGAAAACCGGTTATAGGAAATCTCCAGCACCTCCAGACTGGCGAGTCGTCCGATTCCAGGGGGAATGCTTCCGGTCAACCGATTGCCCAGGAGTGAAAGAGATTGGAGCCTTTCCAGCCGGACCAGTTCCACGGGAAATACGCCCTCCAGGCCGTTCCGGTCGAGCAACAGTTCGATCACCCTTCCTTCGGTGTCGGTTGTCACCCCGTGCCAGTCGGCCAGGGGCGCGTCGCTCGACCAGTTCTCGGCGAGCGTCCATCCCGGTCCGCCGGTGCCGTTGAACAACGCCACCAGGGCGGCGCGGTCCAGCGCGTCTGGTCCGAAGCCCGAGACCGTGACTTCCACGCTTGTCGATATTTCCCCGGAATACACGGTGATCCGGGCGTTTCCGTTAGACCGCGCCTCGAGGTCTCCCAGGGCGTTCACCGAGACGACGAAGGGATCGCTGCTTGTCCAGAAGAGCCGCGCGTTTGGCACCGGGTTGCCGTTCCTGTCTTTGGCTGCGGCGTCAACCCGCAGCGCCCCGTCCGTCTTCGTCAGCGTCACGCTCGCGGGCGCGACCTCGATACGAGCGACGGCCTGCGATACCGTGACGGCGGCGTTCGCATGGAATTGACCTGAAACGGCCGTAACGACCGCGGAACCGTTCTTCCGGGCCGTGGCCAGGCCCTCGTCCGTCACGCTGGCTACTTCGGTGTTTCCGCTGGTCCACGTCACGGCAGCGTCCGCGATCACCCGATCGTTCCCGTCCCGGACCGACGCGGTGAACTGCACGGTCGCGCCAAGGGCGTCCAACTCGGCCTCGGAGGGCGATATGCTGATGCTGGCCGCCGGCGGCGGTCCCGTGGGGCTTTCCCTGCCGCATGACGGAAGGATGATGATCGAGAGTAAGACAGGAACGACAAGAAACCTCATGGTCCGACTCCATTGCGAAACGCGTCGGTTCAACCCCAGCGGTACTCCGGCGGATCGAATACGAAACCGTGGAAGAAGCGCCGGTGCCGGGGTGTGAGGCTGTTCAGGAAACCCCTGTCGTAACGCCACTGCTCCGCGCACGCCAGCATCCAGGGGTGTTCGTAGCCGTAGTAGAGGATCACCCGCTTGCCGCCGCGGCGCGTGAACGGACCGGCCGAGTGCCACACCCCGTTGTGGAAGAGCACGGCCGTGCCGGGCCGCCCGCAGACCTGTACGGCGCCGGGCATGCCGTTCTTCGAATCCGGTTCGACAAGGGACTTGTGGCTGCCCGGTACCAGGGTCAGGTTGGCCTGGCCGGGTTCAGTCATGTCACTCAGGTAATACCCCACCTTGAACTGCAATAGCGGTATATGCGGCCGGAAGTCGCGAAACCCGTCCTGTATCCCGTCCGTATGCCAGCCCTTTCCGTGATGCTCTTCGGGTTCGATCTCGTAGATGGCGTCGGTCGAGTGCAGATGGGGCATCTCGTTGAACAGACCGTGGATGTATTCCATCATCGGATCGTAGTCGAGCATGTCCAGAAAGAGCGGGTCTTCGGCCAGCAGGTGCATGACCCGCGTGTTGGCCGAATCCAGTTTGTCGGCGAAGGCTGGTTCGTGAGTACGATGGAACCCGGGGTCGCGGCGCCGCACTATCGTCCGTTCCAGCGCGGCGTTGAGCGAATCCACCAGTGCTGGTGGTAGGAAATCCTCCAGCACCAGGTAACCGTTCGTGTCGAAGAGGAAGCGTTCGGCGTCCGTGGGGTGGTTGGTCATATTCCGGATCCTTTCACATCCTATCTGCCCTGGTCGATCTCTCACCATCCTTAACATCGTGGGGTTTTTCCGTCAAGCCCATTCAGCGCTAACAAGCAGGAATGAAGTTGCGGTCCCGCAAGCATACCTGTTCATTATGCGTTTTCCAGGGATTCGAAGCTCCGTTCCCGGTGAACTTTCGAGGCATTTAATGATCTACGACGGACACGCCTATTGTTTTCCTGCTCCGGACGAAATCGGTGGTTTCGACGATCGGGCCGAATTCCATCGCCACCTGCAACTGTTCATGGCCCAGGCCCGGCAGCAGCCCGTCTGGCGGCGTGGCGACCGCGCGCTTGCCGACGCTTCGGGGCTCTACGACCCCGATTGGCCCTGGCGCTTCGAAGGCCTGCGGGAAGCAGACTTCCGCACCGGAAAACACGGACTGGCCGAATGGACACTAGACGGCGAAGATTACGTCAAGCAGGCCCTGCCGCCGTGGACGGAGGACTTCTCCTTCTCTTCGGAGTATCTGGTAGCGGAGATGGACTACGCCGGCGTCGACCGGGCCCTCCTGCACCGCACGCCCTACATGGGGCTCGACGACGATTACATCGCGGAATGCTGCCGCCGCCACCCCGAGCGGATCCAGGGACTGGCCCAGATACCCGAGTGGTGGATACCCGACAGGACCGGCGAAGCCATTGCGAAACTGGAACGGGCAATCGGTGTTCACGGTCTATCGGGCCTTCAGTTCGCGCCATTCCACCGGCCGCTTTACGACCTCTCCGCTGAATGGACCGGGCCCGATTTCGACCCGTTCTGGACAGCGGTGGCCAGGTTGGAAATACCGGTGTTTTTCACCCTCGGTGCGGTCGGGTCGCCTTCCGCATACATGGAAGAGTTACGTTCGTTGCGTGCATGGATGGACCGGTTCCCCGACGTCGACGTGATCGTGACGCACGGATTCCCCTGGCGGATGTTTGCCGAAGGCGACCGGATCAACGTCCCCGATGAAGTGTACGCCGCGGCGCCATCGGACCACCCCCGCTTTCACATCCAGATCCTCTTCGCCGTGTTCCTGCAGTCGCGCTGGGACTACCCCATGCCCCAGATGCGGCCCGTCCTGGAAGAGATGGTCGAACGCTTCGGCGCCGACCGCATCCTGTGGGGAACGGACATCCCCATCGTGCTGCTGCACTGGACCTATCGCCAGAGCCTGGACTATGTGAGGCGCTACTGCCCGTTTCTGGACGAGTGCGAGATGGAGGCGATCCTCGGTGGCAATATGGAGCGGATCATGGAGGTGGGCAGGTTTGCCGGGTAAGAACGAGGCAGGGGCCTGTTGGGGCCGTTCGGTGTCCGAGTCAACGGATGGGACTATCGACATCCCGGTAAGTTGAGCCTGCGGACGAGGTGGATTTGTCGGAAATGCCCGGCGGCTAGCTCGCATTCAGGCCCAAACGGCTGTCTTCCGCGGCGAGCCATTCCGCATAGGGGCGCGGCATCGGGCCGGGCGGGTCCAGACCGTGCTCCTCGCGCCAGCGCAGGAGCGGGTGATTGCGTTCCGCTTGTGGCAGATCCACGCGCCGACCGCGCGCGCCCGACTCGAAAATACCCATCAATATCTCCAGCACGTGGCGGCCGGCGTCACCCGAGCACTCGTGAGCACGGCCCTCGTCGAGCGCCTTCACGTACTCATCGGCGAACTGATAATCCTCCACGGAAGCCGGTCCCGCCGGATCGTAGTGCTCCGGTACGATGGGGGCGAGAGGCTGCCACTCAGTCTGGCCGGGGGCATAGTGCGGCGTGGACAGAAACCACGGAGCGTCGCTTTTCCAGTAGAGCCGGCCCTCGGTGCCGTAGATCTCGATCATATAGGCTGTTGAATCCATCACGGGGAAGCGGTGCTGCAAGAGGACACCCGAAATCCCGTGTTCGAAGGCAAGGGCCGCGGTCACATGCTCACCGGCGATATAGCCCATGCCACTCGGCGACGGCACCACGTCCTCGGGCGTGATCGGACGGCCATCGGTCAAGACCACGGCTTGCACGCTCCGAACGGGTCCAGCCACACCAAGCATCGCATTGAGCGAGTGCGTGGCGATATTCATCAGGCCGTAGCCGCCGTAGTAGCCCTTGCCGCTGCCCTGGACATAGCGCAAGTCGCCGATCCGGCCCTCGGCAATCGCCGCTTTGACCGCTTGAAGCGCGCCGCCGCTGCGCCCCTGGTGATGTACGGCCACCTGCACCCCTTTTTCCGCGGCCTTGGCCAACACCGCGTCGGCCTCGGCCAGGGTCGTGCAGATCGGTTTTTCGATGTCGATGTGGACGCCGTGCTCCAGCACGCGCATAGCCAGGGGATAGTGGAACTCGGTGCCCGTGGGAATGGCGACAATGTCCGGCGCCTCGGCCTCGATCATGCGGTCGAGATCGTCGTAACGAGCCGCAACCCCCAGTTCGTCGCCGAGGGTCGCCAGCCGCTCGGGCACGAGGTCGCACAGTGCCACAACCTCGGTGCGGGGATGCTGATGGTACGCGCGGCCCGCGGCCGTGCCCCGGCCTCGGCAGCCCAAAATAGCAACTCGGTACGGTTGCATGGAGCGATCTCCTTTTCCGGCTACAGAACTCGAGAATAGAATGTGTTAAGGCTACTATAACAATTAACCGGGAGATTCACACGTAGTATCGGATGAAATTAACGCTACCCGGACGGTTAGAAAAGAAAGACACCAGCACTGTAATTCGACAGATTAGGAAGGGGATGGCATGGCGGAAAACAAGCGAGGTTGGTCCTGGGTGCCTTTTCTTACCATGAGGGGCCTCATCGGTACGATCATGGTTTTTCTGATCGGTGGCCTCAGCGAACGGATGCTCTCCGTCGAAGATGATCTGAGAGCGTTGGCAAGAAGGTCGAACGATTAGACGTCAAGCTCGAGGAACGAACGCGGGATTCGGCAGGCGGCTGAGAAAAGACCATTGCAAACGAAGAAGACGTTTCACATCTATGAGAAAAGGCCGAAACCAATAAAGGAATCGACATGAGTGATTGGATCATGCCTGTAACCACCGGGGCCTGCTTGATTCTCGGATGGTTGTTCTTTATACGCGGTAAAATGGCTTCCAGGGAAGACATCAAAGACCTAAGTAAAGAAGTGCATGACATGAACACCCGTTTAGGAAGAGTGGAGGGTGTGATAAGTAGATTGGAATTCGAATCTGTTTCAAGGAAACCTGGGAACTGATCTGCCGATCGGCTTGGCGGTCGAGTTCAGTATCTGTAGCCGTGGAGATTCCTATTTCGGCAGAGGAACTGTTCGGGAAATGTCACGTTCTACAAAGTGGGATCTGTGACTCATTTCCGAAAGAAAGGAAAGTTCATGCGATACCTGGTTGCGGCGGTATGCCTGGTTGTGGCGATTTGGATCTCAGTTTCCCTCCTTGCCTGTGACGACCGCGATCCTGTCGTTGGATCAGGCAACAATGGCGAACTGCAATCCGATGAGGATGAACAGCCGACCAATGAAGTCGAACAAAGGACCGAGGAAGGCGATCGGGCGCGGCTGGTAGAGATGCGTCAGGAAATCGACATGCTAATCGGCGACGCTGCGGCCGCGTCGATTGCAGACTGTCGCTACGCGGGCCTGGGCTCCAAGCCCTGCGGAGGTCCCTGGGAGTACATCGTTTATTCCGTCTCATCCACCGATTCGACGGCACTGGCCGAGCGGTTGAAAGCGTATGACGCCTTTGAAGCCGAGATGAATGAGCTTTACGGGTACGTTTCCGACTGCTCGATTCCCAACAGGCCGGTTCTGGTGTTTAAGGATGGTCGGTGCATCGCCGAGTGACGCCTTGCCCTCAAGCGCGACGCTCAACCCGGTCAGCGCTGTTCAAATCCCCGAACAGCGGACGACAAGAAACACAGACGGGCCGGCGTCGGACAGGTTAGTCTGCATTCAGTCTCTTTCCATGAGTTCGAGCAACCGGGTCGTGGAGTTCCAGTTGCGGACGGTCACGCGCTGGTACACGGGCATCGACGCAAGCCGGCTGAGATAGCTTCGCGAGGCCTGGTCGATCCGTCTGGAGAAGTAGAGCACACCGCTGCCCGCCCAGGCTTCATCCACGCCGGGCCTGGTGGGGACGCCCTCCATGGCGGCTGTTGCCGTAAGTGGTGCCTTCAGGAAGATCACGTCGTATCTGTACGTCTCCGGCCGTTGTCCAAAACCAGCCGGCGCATCGGAAACCACTCCCCGCATCTGCTTTCGAGAGCGCATCACGACATTTGCTTCGTAGTCAAACGCCACAGCCAACATCTCCTCGATTCGCTTAGTCAAGGTCCTGAGCCCGGTGGAAGGCGTGCGGAAGATCACGTTTCCGCTCTGGATATACGTGGCGACATCGCGGAATCCTTCGGCCTCGAAACAATTCCGGAGATCTGCCATCTTGATGATGTTCTTCCCGCCGACATTGATTCCGCGCAGCAAGGCAAGGTAGGTTTCGTCGGGGTCCTTGCGTTTAGTCATGATCCGCCTCTTTCTTCGGTCCAACTTCTGTATACAATGTAATCGTTGAAAAGTGCAGAAAGAACGTTTTAAATTGGCTAAAAGTTCGGTTAGGTGAAACCATGTCTACGACCATGGAGGGGGATCGGATAGTGACGATAAAAACAAACGATGATTCATTATTGGCCCATCTTGCCTGGATGCTGTCATCGCGACACGAGGATGTCGCCGTTGAAGCACTAGGATACATTCTGAAGTCCGCCACGGCGCGAAAGGTCTTGGAATACCTAGTGAAGAGCGGCGGTACGAATACGGGAGAAATATCCAGTGTTCGGACACAGGTTGGTGGTGAGGACGGGACCCGACCCGACCTGGTCGGATTTGATGAAAACAGCAACGAGTGCCTTATCATCGAAGCGAAGTTTTGGGCTGGCCTTACCGGCAATCAGCCGACCGCATACCTTAAGCGGCTGCCGTCGGAGAAAGCGCTCCTGTTCGTCGTACCAGTTTCTAGGATCGAAACACTCTGGGCTGAATTGCGACACCTTGCAGGCATTTATGGTTCGATCAGTATCTTTATGAGTTCCACCGAATTCAAGAGTGCTACTGTAAGCAGAGCAGATTTCGGCACGAAATACCTCATGTTGATTAGTTGGCAGGATTTGCTTAACCACTTGGAGAACGCCGACGACTTGGATATGATCGATGAAATCAGGCAACTCCAGGGATTTGTCAACCGAATCGACGAAAGTGGATTTCCGCCGCTCAGGATTGAAGAACTCGGGCCGGAGTTTCCACGACGTTTACGTGGTCTACGGCAACTGGTTAACGATGCGACAAACCGTTCGGTAGAGCGTCAATACGCTGATATAGCAGGTTTGAGAATCACACCGAGGTATCGTGGATATGGTAGGTACCTGCGAATTGCCGGTGCTGGAGTCTGGTTTGGAGTTGACTCTGTTCGATGGGCAAAGGGTTCCTATCCCGATACTCCCATTTGGCTCATCTTCGAACAATGGAAGGCGGATTCGTCGATCAGACTGGATCAGACTCGAAAGGCACTTGAGTCGCTTGAACATTCGGATCCAAAAGAATGTTACGGCGAAGTTGATGAAGTGGTTGTTCCGATTCCACTGCCTGTTGGGATCGATTATGAATCGGTGTTAGAATCAGTCGTGGGACGAATCAAAAGGATTGCCGAACTGATTACTGCGCACACCCAAAACTATGAAGAATAGAAGTTAAGTTCATGAGAACAGCGAACTTTGATCATCCGCCTAGATTAAGATCATGCAGAGAAACCTTCAAGGTAAGAGGCGAATCGGCCGGATTTTCGTTGAGTGATTACTGGAAATGGTCCGGCACCGACCTGTTGAGTAATGCTCAGCGTGGTGTGCTTGCGGAGTTTCTTGTTGCCAAAGCCATGGAGGTGAACCATGCTCCTCGCCTTGAGTGGGGATGGTATGATCTGGAGACCACGGACAAGAAAAAGATAGAAGTTAAGAGTGCAGCTTACTATCAGAGTTGGCCTCAAGATAAACCGTCCAAGATCAGATTCGATATCACACCTAGAAAGTGGTTTTGGGATCCCGTTACAAATAAGTCTGAAAGCGTTGAAACCCCTGAACATCGCAGTGACGCATATGTTTTCTGCCTTCTTGGCGATCCAGCAGATCTAAATCCAGATCCCCTCATTCTAGATCAGTGGTCGTTCTACGTCATCAGAACATGTAGCTTCAACGGATTATTGGAGTTACAGAAAACAATAGGTCTTGAACCTTTGAGAAGGTTGATTAGTAAGGAGACAGGTCGATGTGAAGTGAAATATCCCGATTTGGCTGGCGTCATTTCAGATCAGTTAGCTATCATCTAGTAACTGTTAATGCCTTTATCCAAGCCAGTGGAAATCCCAGTGACTGCTGATACGGGCGTACTTCAATCTGAACCCTTACGAACAGCTACTCCCTAAGTGATTCGGACCAATTTCACCTAGTCTTCCATTCCTAACTCGACACACCCGGTCCAACACATCCTCCGGACCGGACTTAGCCTGGCTCGCAGGACTTAGCGCCTCTCTGTTCCTCATCCTGCTGTCCTCCTCGAGCTACGTCGCTTCCCTTCCTTTCATTCGCGAAGCGTGGGGTCTGAACAATACCCAGTCGGGCGTGATCTTCTCTTCGTACCTGGCCGGCTATGCCATTTCGTCTCTGCTCCTTGTACCCTTCACCGATCGGTTCAATCCAATTCGGATCCTGTTTTTTGGCGTTGTATTAACGGCGAGCAGCGGGTTGCTGTTTCCCATACTTGCGGAGGGGTTATGGACCGCCTGTCTGCTGCGATTCGCCTACGGAGTCGGTCATGTATGTGTCTACATCACCGGGATCCGCCTAGCGTCGGACCGATTTGCCGGCCTTAGCCGGGCTACGGCCGTCAGCGTCTTCGTGGGATCAGGTTACGCCGGTACGACGGTTTCATACGTTTTCATGGGCATCTTGCTGGACTGGTTGGACGGATGGGAGCCAGCATTTCTATCGACCACGCTTCCCGGTCTGGCAAGCGTTGTAATTGTTGCGATTCTTGCTTCCGGACGAAGTGCTCGGTCCCCACATGAGGAGAGTCGCCATGGGAATCGGGGCTGGCTGTCCCTGGCGCCGCTGCGAGACCGCCGGTTGATGCTGGTGATCATGGCCTACGCGCTGCACACGGCCGAACTCTTCGTGGCCCGCCTGTGGTTGCCTCTGCTGCTCGTCGCCGCACTCATGATGACGGGTTACGATTCGGACGCCGCTGCTTCGCGCGCCGCCACCCTGGCAGGCTTCATGTTCATGACCGGCATCTTCAGCGTGCTTTTGGGCGGATGGTTGTCGGACCGGTTCGGAAGAATCCGGACGGCGACGTTGATCTTTGCGGTCAGCGCCATCTGTTCGTTTCTCGCCGGTTGGCTCGTCGGACTTCCGATTGCGTGGCTCATTGCGCTGGGATTCCTTTATGGATTCTTCACGGCGGCCGATTCCGCCATCTACTCGATGGCTGTCACGGAACTCGCCCCGAGGAACCTGGTCGGATCCGCGCAGGCCGTGCAGTCCTTCATCGGGTTTGTCGTGGGAACCGGCGCACCGGTTGTGGCTGGATCGATTCTCGACCTTTCCGGCGCGCCGTCGGCGTGGATCCTGGTATTCAGTTTCAACGGCGTACTGGCCGTGGCGGGCATAGCGTGCCTGTTGTGGCTCCGGCGCGTACCTGCTTCGATCGTCACTTCCCGATTCACCGCGTAGCGCAACACGCGGTTGTAAGGCGCACAACACGCGGCTTGAAAGGCGCAACACGCAGGTTGAAAGGCACGCGATACACAGGTTGAATGGTGCGCAATACGCTGGTTGAAAGGGTAGATTACTAAACAAACACAACAATTTGGCCGGTTCCCGCAATCGATGCTTTCTATCTCTGCGGCCAAACCGTAAATTAAATGCCGCCGATATACCAGACTCGCACCGAGAGTTACGAAACCATCGACACTCCGTTGCACTTACCGCCGAGAAAGCATATGCGTCCAATTAAGAATCCTTCGCAGCCAGTATCCTTCTACGACTCCGTTACGACGAGCTTCGGACCGGCAGGCCCCGGAACGACGGGCTTCGGATCCACAGGCTGGCGCCGGCGCATCCTTGCTCCCATCGCGCTGCTCCTTTCCCTTGCCGTACTGGTTTCCTGCAGCGGCGAAGGTCCGACCTCACCCGATCCCGTGGATCCGCCCCGGGCCGCCAGGATAAACGTCGTTTCCGGCGACGGGCAGCGCGCGCTTGCCGGTTCGAGTCTGCGGGAACCGGTCGTGGTCCAGGTGCTCGACGAGGAAGCACAGCCCCTGCCCGGCGCGCTCGTCCTGTTTTCATCGAACCACGGCGTTACCGAACCGACAACCGTCGGAACCGGCCCGGGCGGCATGGCCGCCACCCACTGGACGCTGGGTTCGACCACCGGACCGCAGACGCTGACCGTCACCGCTTCGAGCGCGACCACCACCGTGAGCGGTCACGCGATCTCCGTGGAAGACTCGCTCGACGTCCTGTTCGCGCCGGCCAAGGAGGACGAATTGTCGGCCATCCGCGCCGACTGGGCTTCGCGGGATTTCTCGGCGTCCGGGGGGACGGTCGAGCTTGAAGAAGCCTACAACATGGGCGGTCATTCGACCAGCCTGCGGGTTGTTTCGCACCAGGTCGAGGGCATGCGACATTTCGGCGCCATCGTCGTACCTGACGGCGCTGGTACCGGGGAACTCCCCATCATTGTATACGCCCATGGCGGCGACGGCGGCGTGACGGTGGAAACCACGTTGTTTATATTGACCGTCGCCCTCGGCGAAATGACGGACGACTTCGTCTATGTGATCCCGTCGTTCCGGGACGAACCCCTCAGATACGATGACCGGTCCTGGCTGTCGGATGGTCCGGCCAGTCCGTGGGACCGCGACGTGGACGACGCGCTGTCGCTGGTCAACCTCACCATGGAGACGATACCGGAAGCCCGGACCGACCGGTACATTGCAGCGGGCGCAAGCAGAGGCGGCGGCGTGGCCATGCTGATGGGGATCCGGGACGAACGTATCGCGGGCGTTATCACGTTCTTCGGCCCGACGGATTTCCAGAACGAGTGGGCGCGGGACATCGCCAGTCTCCTGGTGAGGGGCGTGACGGTCGACCTGCCCGGTGTCGAACACTTGCGCGCCACGTACCTCGTACCATGGTGGACCGGAGACGTTACACTCCAGGATGCCAGGCTGGCGCTCATCCGCCGGTCCCCCGTCCTGTTTGCCGAGGATCTTCCCCCGCTGCAGGTCCACCACGGCGACATGGACGGGGTGGTTTCCGTCACCCAGGCGGAATCCATGATCCGGGCCATGAGGGAGATCGGTCGCGGACCGCCTGAGTTCGAGGCTTATATCTATCCGGGTGCAACGCACGAAATCACGTCGATGCCGAGTGCGATTCCCCGTGCCGTGGCTTTCTTGCAGAATCTACTCGGTAGGAATGGCGAATAAACCGGGCATCGGTTTACGGGGCGGCCTCCAGGCGCGCCTGGGAAATCATGAGGGGTCATGGGGCTTCAGGTCGGTGTTGTCGGCACGGGTGCTTTTTCCCAGTCTTTCATTCCCCTGTTCAAGGCGCATCCACAGGTCGAACGGTTGGTGCTTTGCGACCTGGAAGAAGAAAAGAGGACGGCTGCGGCCGCCCGATTCCAGATCAGGGACACCAGTCCCTCCCTCGATGCCCTTTGCGAATCCGCCGTGGACGCCGTGTGCCTCTTTACCCAGAACTGGCTTCACGGTCCCCAGGCCGTCCAGGCCCTGGAAGCCGGAAAACACGTGTACTCGGCCGTACCGCCGGGGATCAGTGTGGCCGAAATCGAAAACCTGGTGGCCGCTGCCGGGGCCTCGGGCACCGTCTACATGCTCGGCGAGACGAGCTACTACTATCCAGGCGTGCTGTTTTGCCGGGAACAGTACGCGCGGGGCGCCTTCGGCCGGATCGTCTACGGCCAGGCGGAGTACTACCATGACTGGGACCACGGCCTCTACGAGGTGGCGCGCTGGCGCGGCGGCGAGAACTGGCGGGAAACGGCCGGCATTCCACCCATGTACTACCCGACCCACTCGACGAGCCAGATCATATCCGTCACCGGTGCGCGCATGATCCGGGTATCCTGCCAGGGAAATCGAGACGTCCACGAGGACGGGATCTACGAGGACAATGACTGGGCCAATCCCTTCAGCAACCAGAGCGCGCTGTACAGCATGTCCGACGGGAGTGTCTGCCGCATCAACGAGTTCCGCCGCGTAGGCCATCCAGGGTGCGTGCGCATGGGCCTGCAGGGGACCGAGGGCGGCTTCGAACAGACCGCCGCCGGTGCGTCCTGGCTTCGAAAGGACGGGAACCGGGTGGAATCCCTCGACGACCTGCTCGCCTGCACCGGCCAGCCCGTGCCGGGCAGCGATCCGATGGGCAAGGTGACCGCATCCGACGGCACCCATCTCGGCGTCTCCGTGGCACACCCCGTCGAGCGGCTACCGGAGGCTTTCGCCGGTCTGCCCAACGGCCATGCGGGCAGCCACCAGTTCCTCGTCGACGATTTCGTCATGGCCTGTGTGAACGGTACCTTGCCCCCCAACAACGCCTGGGACGCCGCCCGGTACATGCTGCCCGGACTGACGGCCCATGAGTCCGCGATCCACGGAGGCGCACTGCTCCAGGTTCCGGATCTCGGCGATCCGCCGGACGCAGACTGACCCAGTACGGGGGAATACTGCCCAGTGATCTTCCGGGCGCAGACTGATCCAGTTGCGGAACATTCCACGGCACTCCGCGTTAGTATCCAATACGGCGTTTCGCATGGTTACGGGATATCCAGAAAACCTCGGGCCGGATCTTGAACGAACCCTTGTTTGAAATTGCAATCGCGCGGTGGCGGACCTACGTTGAACGGCATAGATCGCTTCCGGCGACCGGGCTGGACGAGCTCGAAGAACGGCTGAGGGTCCAGGCAGACGACCTGCTGCGGCTCGGTCTCTCGGCCGAAGAAGCCTTCCAGGTCGCGGCGGGGCGGATCGGCCGCGACGACACGGCGACGCGCGCTTTCGTCCAGGATCACGCGGCGCAGTTGATGGGCGCTTCAACAGACGAACCCGCCACGGACGTAGCCGGTGTGTCCACGGAAACAGGCGCAACCCACGCCGCTACCGGGATCGCCAGGACCAGGCTGACGGAGTTCATCTTCGTCCTTTGCATAGCCGCCGGCGCGGCGCTGGCGATCAAGGTCCCCGCGCTGTTCGGATACGCATTCGACGACGATGACGTCAACCAATTCTATGCGCTGAACATCAGTTTCTTCGCGTTTCCGTTCGTGACGGCCTATTTCGCATGGAAACGCGGGATGGACATTGCCCGATGGAGCTGGTTGATACCGCCCTTCTTCGTGGCCATGCTGCTGTGTAACGTCTTTCCATTCGAGCCGGGCGGCGATACCGCGATACTCGTCACGTTGCATGTGCCCATCGCCCTGTGGCTCGTCGTCGGCTTCGCATACGCCGGGGGTGACTGGCGGACGCGCGGGTTGCGCATGGATTTCGTCCGGTTCAGCGGACAGCTCTTCATCCTGTACGTGCTCATCGCCCTGGGCGGCGGCGTGCTCACCGGCATTACACTGACAGTGTTTAACGCGCTGGGCGTTAACCTGCAATGGGCCGCCGCGTCGTGGATCATTCCGTGCGGAGCGATGGGCGCGTTCGTCGTAGCGGCCTGGCTCGTGGATACCGGGCAGGGCGCCATCGAACAGGTGGCGCCGGTGCTCACGCGGATTTTCACGCCACTGTTCACGTTGATGCTTCTGTCCTTTCTCGCGGTCATGGTGTGGACCGGAAAAGGGATTGACGTGCAGCGCGAGATGCTGATCGCCTTCGATGCGCTGCTCATCGTCGTCCTGGGTCTCGTGCTGTATTCGGTCTCGGCAAGAGACCCTGTGGCGCCGCCGGGCATTTTCGACGGCCTGCAGATTGCCCTCATTTCATCCGCCCTGGTCGTAGACGTCCTCGTGCTGGCGGCCATGACGGCGCGCATCAGCGAATTCGGGGTCACGCCGAACCGAATGTGGGCCATGGGACTGAACATCATCCTGTTCGTCAACCTGGCGTGGACGGCCCGCCTGTACATCGGTTTCCTTCGACGGCGGGGGCCGTTCTCTGCCGTGGAACGGTGGCAGACGGACTATCTCCCCGTATTTTCCGTGTGGGCGGCATTCGTCGTGGCCGTTTTTCCGTTGATCTTCGGATATCGTTGACACACGGTATACAACAGGACGCGGCACACGCGCACCACCTGGCAGCACACGCGTAAAACGTATCAAGTTTTCGTAACCAGCATTGGAGTACATGATGGAAAACCGGACGGGAAAGTGGGCGGCCGGAAAGTTCAAACCCTATGACCAGGAAACTCATTTGAATGCCATGTATGAAAACGTCTCCGGGGCGTACGCCTTCAGGGCGACGGATCCGGATGGACTGTCCGCCTGGCAGGCCGCCTTTCGCCCGAAACTGCGGGAAGCCCTTGGCCTGGATAACATGGAGGCGGATCTCTCAGGCTACTTGCCGAAGGCGGAGCGGCTTGAATCTGCCGACCTGGGCAGTCATGTCCGGGAACGCTGGTATCTCTGGGTCGAACCGACGGTGCCGCTGCCCTTCTACCTCCTGTTGCCGAAGGGCGTGAAGCGTGGGGACGCAGGCGGAGGCGCTGGCACAGACACAGAAGGGACCGACCGCGACGAGGTGCTCCCCCTGGTCCTCGTGCCCCATGGCCACAATCATCCCCACATCTACGTCGGCATTGCCCGGGACGCGGCGGAAGAGGCGCACATGATGGAGGGCGAGCGCGACATCGCCCGGCAAGCGGCCGCCGAGGAAGGTTACATCGTCATCGCGCCGACCACTCGGGCCTTCGGGGAAACACGCACCACGAAAGACATCGAGACCGATAGAGTCCATTCCTGCCGCGACCAACTCGTCCACGACCTGCTGCTTGGGAGAACGCCCATCGGCGAACGCGTGTGGGACACGTCCCGCCTGATCGACTGGGCGGTCGCCAATCTGCCCATCGACGCCGGCCGCATCGCCATCACGGGCAACTCCGGCGGCGGTACGATATCGCTTTTCGCATCAGCCTGCGACTCCCGGATCGCCCTCTCCATGCCAGGGTGCTATTTCTGCACGTTCGTGGGCAGCATTGGGACGATCCACCACTGTGAATGCAACTACGTGCCCGGTTTGCTGCGGCTGGGAGAAATGTACGACGTAGCCGGACTGATCGCCCCCCGCCCTTTCTGTGCCATTGCCGGCCGGCACGACCCCATCTTCCCCATCGACCACGTCCATGCCGCCTTCGACCGGCTCAAGGCCGTCTACGAGGTTGCCGGCGCCGGAGATAAATGCGAGCTGGCCGTCGGGGAAGGCGGACACCGGTTCTTCAAGACGCCGGCCTGGGATTTCGTGCGCCGGCATTTCGGCGCGCCTGCAGGTTGCCGGTCTCGCCTGATTTCGCGCGGAAAACCCTTGAACAGACCCGGGCATGTCGTATAGTTTCCTCAAACGTCACGATCATCGATTACCGTAAGATTATGCCTTAGTACATCAAGGAGCGCATCATGGAAAGCGCCACGGTTCAAATCGATCCCCGGGAAGAGATCGGATTCATGCAAGTCGACGAGACGGACTTCGGATCATTCACGACGGCCCAGCGCATCCGTCACCTGGAAGTCGAGGGCTTTGTCCTCCTCCCGGATATGCTTGACGCCGAACACATCGCGTCGCTGAAGGCCGAACTGGCCGATGTGCCCATGGAATGCAAAGACTACAGCGACTGCCAGACCTACTGCCTGGAGGCCCAGTGGCTCAGTCCGGCCATGTGCGCCCTGATCGGGCATCCGCCCATGATCGAGTTCCTCGAAGTGCTGATGGGGCCGGATATCGTGTTTACGCGAGGCCTGTTCACGCGGACCCTGTCGGGTTCGCCGCCCATTTCCATGCATACGGACGGCCAGCCCTACGGCTCCTCCATTTTCAGCTTCGAGGGCAGTTCGCCGCGTCTGGTCCGTGTGCTTTACTACCTGGACGATCTGCCGCCGGAAAGAGCGCCGTTCCGGGTCGTGCCGCGTTCGCACCTGTCCTTCCACGCCCATGGCAACCCGTACGTGCGCTATAAGTCCCATCCCCAGGAGGTGACCCTTTGCGCGAAAGCGGGGTCGGCCCTGGTCATACCGAAGGACGTCTTTCACGGTACCCATCCCAACCGCGACACGGTTCCCCGGGAATTGATCCAGTTCGGTTACCGGCCGGCCTGGTCCGGACCCGTGCAACCCATGGAGGAGTGGGATCCCGGGGACGTCGCCGCCGCGCCCGCACAGGCCAGACCCTTCCTGCAGAGCCTGAACACGACCGGCCTGGAATGGCAGCAGCCGCACAAGCCGAAGGGCATGAAGAGCGAGGCGCGGGGGATAGACCCCGACCGCTGGGAAGATTGATCAAACCTTACTCTTTTCGCCCGGCAACACTTCGGAAGAAACAGGGGGTGGATATCACCGGACGAAGACACAGGATGAAGCGTAACGCCTACAGCGGCCTCAGGCGAATCGCGGCAGTCGCCGTGATGTCGATCGCCGCCGCGTACACGTCCGCGGCCGCCCCCCAGACCGAGTTCCATCTGAAGGCCGGGAAGCTGAGGAATCCCTTCGCGCAGAAGAGCGTGCAGTCCCTGGTGCTCAACGTACAGCAGGCCTCCCAATGGAAACTCGGCGACAGTTTCTTCTTCATTAACTATTTGACTGACCGGGAGACGGACGGGTTTAACGACCGTGATTTCTACGGCGAGTGGTATCCGACGCTCAGTATCGGCAAGATGCAGCAGTCCGATGCCAGCCTGGGGCTCGTTTCCGACCTGGCGATCATCGCGGGAATCAACATGGCCGGTGACGCGAAAGTGTTCAAGTTCCTGCCTGGACTCCGGGTGTCGTGGGATATCCCCGGATTCCTGTTCCTGAACACCGATCTCACGGCCTATATCGACCGGAACTTTGGCGTGGCAAAAGGCGGTGCGCCGAAGGAAGGGCACAGTTTCATGTTCGACGTCAACTGGGCCGCTCCCTTCGGAATCGGCAATCAGTCCTTCGGGATTAGTGGGCACGCGGAGTATATCGGAAGCAGGTCCAACGAACTCGGCGGCCGGTACGACGCGTCGATACTCGCGCAGCCTCAATTCGTCTGGGACATCGGCCGGGCCGCGGCCGGTGAACCGAATCAGCTGCTGCTCGGATTCGAGTACCAGTACTGGAGAAACAAACTCGGTACGGACGACGACGAGAACACCATACAGTTCCTGGTGGTCTGGCGTCTCTAGGACTGCCCGTCGTTCCAGTCCCATGATCGATCACCTTTTCACGAGGCGGGTGCGTCCGGTAGTCCTGCGGTCGCCGGGATACCCGCCAAGCCCTTGGACAGCCTGATGAAAGCCGCCGTAATGGACGCCTTCGGATCACCCCTCGAGGTGCGGGAGGTTCCCGATCCCGTGCCGTCGGAGGACGGCGTCGTGATCGAGGTTCGGGCCAACGGGATCTGCCGGAGCGACTGGCACGGATGGATGGGACACGACCCGTCGATCAAGCTGCCGCACGTGCCGGGCCACGAATTCGCCGGCGTGGTTGTCGAGAAGGGCGGCCTGGTGCGGAACTGGCGGGTCGGCGACCGGGTGACCGTGCCCTTCTGCGGCGGATGCGGCACTTGCGCGCAGTGCCTGGCCGGCCATCACCATATCTGCGACAACGAGTACCAGCCGGGGTTTACGGGATGGGGCGCCTTCGCAGGTTACGTGGCCATGCCGTACGCCGACGTGAATCTCGTGGGCCTGCCCGATGACCTGGACTTCGTCGAGGCAGCGAGCCTGGGCTGCCGGTTCATGACGGCGTTCCGCGGCGTGGTGGACCAGGGCCGGGTCGCCGGGGGTGATTTCGTGGCCATTCACGGCTGCGGCGGGGTCGGGCTGTCGGCGACCATGATCGCGGCGGCCGTGGGGGCCGAAGTGATCGCCGTGGACATCGACGAGACCCGGTTGCAGCTGGCGCGGGACTTCGGCGCGCGCATGACGGTGAATGCAAAGTCCAGTACCGACGTGGTCAGAGAAATACGTCAGAAGACGGGCGGCGGCGCCCTGATCTCGATCGATGCTCTCGGGAGCAAGGTCACCAGCCGCAATTCCGTCCGGTGCCTGCGCAAGCGGGGCCGCCACGTGCAGATCGGCCTGACCCTGGCGGACGAGGCCGACGTCCCGATCCCCATGAACGCGGTCATTGCAAAAGAACTTGAAATCGTGGGCAGCCACGGCATGCCGGCCCACCGGTTTGCCGATCTGTTGCGCATGGTCACCTCCGGCGCGCTGCAGCCCGGTCGCCTGGTCGGCAAGACCGTCTCCCTCGAAGAGGCCGGCGCCGAACTGGAAGCCATGGGCCGATTCAGCCAGACGGGTGTCACGGTCATCGACCGGTTCTGACGGTCATCGACCAGTTCTGACGAAAGGAATTCGCATGGCCGAGAAGGACATCGTTGCCCTCGAACGGCAGATCTTCGAACTCACCGCTAAGTTGAACGCCTTGCGGCGGGACAATGACCCCAGTCCGGTGCCGAACTACCGGTTCGACACCCTGACCGGAGAGGTTTCCCTGCTCGATCTGTTCGCCGGCCGCGACCGCCTGCTGGCCATCCACAACATGGGACAGGGCTGCCGGTACTGTACGCTCTGGGCGGACGGATTCAACGGCATGCTGGCCCATCTCGAGGACGCCATGTCCGTCGTGCTGCTGTCCGGCGATCCCCCCGCCCTGCAGCGTGACTTCGCCAATTCGCGGAACTGGCGCTTTCGCCTCGCTTCCCACGGTGGCGGCGCGTATATCGTAGAACAGACGGTAATGGAGGGCGTGGAGAACATGCCTGGCGCGGTGCTTTACGAACAGCAGGATGACCAGGTGCTGCGAAAGAACAGTGGCGTGTTCGGCCCCGGCGACCTGTACTGCTCCCTCTGGAACCTGCTGGGCCTTGCGGGTCTCGGCGAAGCGGAATGGACCCCCCAGTACCGGTACTGGCGACAGCCCGACAAGATGGACGACGGCGGTGAGAACCTGCTCGAATAGCGGCTGTCCCGTTACAGCGGTTGGTGCTTCAGAGGTCGCTGCAGTGCGCGAAAGACCTGCGGGAGGTACGGTGCGCGACAGTCCATCCATCAGACTGTTCCACGAAAACTGGTTCCTTCGCGAAGCGCCGTCACCGGACCTCACGCAGGCGGAAGGACGCTTGATCGAAGCCGCCATGGGACCGGACCCCGGTCGTTGGGATGGCCAGCCGGACCTGGCGCGGATGATCGCGATCCTTGCCGAGTATCCTACCGTTCTCGACCGCGTAGGCGCCCACCTGCTTACCGTCATCGTCGGCATGCGCGGCTGCGGAGGCGCGGTGTCGCTTCTGCTTGATCGCGGTGTGCCGTTCAACATCGACCCAACTGCGTACAACGTGCTGCACGAAGCGGCCTGGGCGGGTTCCGCGGACACGCTCGAAGCCGTTTTCACTTCGGGTGCGGCGGACGCCACCCCGGTGTCCGTCGAAAAGCCCCATACGGGTTGGCCCGCGAACCTTTCCCTCATGTACTGGGCCGCCTGGGGCGGGTATCCCCAGGTCGCCAGGCTTCTGATAGCGTACGGCGCCGGAAGACATCACGAACGGCCTATCAAGGGTAACGGGGAGCGGGGCGTAACGTCCCTGCACGAGGCCGTGTCTCCCGGACTCTGGGGCGACGACGATTCACCCAGGAACCTTGGCAAGCGTGAAGTCGCCCGCATGCTGATCGAGGACGGCGCGGCATACGACGCGTGCGCGGCGGCGGGACTGAACGACACCGGCCGTCTCGAGGCGCTCATGGCCTCCGATTCCGATCCCCGCTTTGCCCCCGGCGTCGCCCCCGGCCCCCCCCGGGATACAGGCTGTGACATTTAGAAAAAAGTCCGAGGC
>VXRC01000033.1 GCA_009838645.1 Gemmatimonadota bacterium
GCGGCGGACAGATCGCCGACAAGCCGCTGAACCGCACGTTCGAACAAGACCCGTGTATACGGAGCGGACGTTCATGAAAAAGTCCTCTAACGCGGCTGATTTACTTATCTTCAGAGCGGGCGACGACGACGATTTGCGGAAACGTCTCCTTGCCAGGCCCAAAGAGACCATCGAGCAGGAACTCGGCGTGACGATGGCTGAAGACCACGAGATCCACGTGCATGAAGAGACCGCCGCCGCGACCCATATCGTCCTGCCCCCGCGCAACCGATATACCCGGAAGGAACGGGAGGAGGCGCGCACCGGCGCGTCGTCCCTCGCGTTTCTGCGCAAGACCATGTACGATCCCGCGCCGCCCCTTCGGCCGCCGGGTGACGGGGCGGGGCGCGTCCCCGGTCTCGATGCCGGCGCCGGGGTGCTGGCGGAAGCAGGCAGAGACAGCATCCGACGTGGTCTTGACTTTCTGGAGTCGACGCTCGACGGGCAAGGCGCCTTGCACTGCATCCGGTTCAACGTGGCCGATCCGAAGGTGCCGCGGCATTTCGAAAGGCCTCCCTTCATCTCGGCGTTCTGCGTCCTTGCCCTGGAAAGTTGCCAGGAAGCGAAGGCCAGATCCATCTGCGCCGCGGCCAGGGCTTATCTGGCCGACACCATCGAATATCCCGGGTTCTGGCGCTATTACCGCCATCTTCCCCAGGATCTCGACAGCACCACGCTCTGTTCCCTGGTGATCGGAACGCACCCCTGGATCCTGCTGGGGAGGAACATACCGCGGATTCTGGCGAACCGCGACGGGGAAGGCCGCTTCATGACCTGGATGCTGGAAGGCGACGAACCCGATGTCGTGTCGCGTTTTCGCATCGAAGCCGACCCCGTGGTCAATGCGAACGTCATCGCCTGGCTCGGTGACTGCCCGGAAACCAGGGATGCCCAGCGATGGCTGGAAGCACTGATCACCGATGGCGATCTCAAGGACGCGTCCAAGTGGTACCCCGACGAGATCGCGATCTGCTATGCGGTCGCCCGTGCCGTGAAACGCGTGACGCCCGCCCTGGATCGGCTGCGCCCGGTCCTCGCGGATCGTGTCCTGGGCCTGGCTGACGAAGAGGGCGGTTTCGGCAACGTCCTTCAGACGGCCCAGGCCGTGTCGACGCTCTGCGACGCCGGAAGCCTGGGAAGTACCGACGTGATGCGGCCGTTGAGGCGCATCCTGACCGCGCAGCGCGAGGACGGCAGCTGGCCGGAACTGCTCGCCTTTGGCGACCAGACGCTGAAGTTCGGCGCGGTGGGTCAAATTGGCCATGGCTCCGAAGCCGTGACCACCGCGTTCTGCATCGAAGCGCTCGAGCGTTTAGCCGCCTTCCTGCGAACCTGAGTCTTGCGGTGACGAGTAAACACCCGCACAGGTGCCAGGTTATGCTGACCAAGGAGGTGTAGCCATGTCACAAAGTCCCGTTGAAATCGACAGCGCTGAAATCGATGGCGCCGGGCCGGGCCAGGCCGACGCGACGCAGGAGATCGAACCGTCCATCCTGACCGCCCTGCCCCACTATCTGCCGCTGGGCGTTTTCCCGTTGATCATTCTCGCCGCGCTGTACGGCGGATGGTGGCTGCTGCCGCCCATGGTCTTCATGAGCCTTTCCTGGTCCTTCGACCGGGTGTTCGGCCGCGACGGACGCATCATGGATCCGTTTAAGACGCCGAAACACCGCCTGATCTGGCACAATCTGCCGGTCTGGTCATGGGCGTTTCTGTGGCCGCCCACCCTGGTTTTCGGTCTGTGGCAGATCCTGGTGGCGGATTCTTTCGTATGGTGGCAGGACGTTGTGCTGGCGATCATATTGACGATGGAAGCGCAGGCCGTGTTCGTCGTCGGCCACGAGCTGATTCACCGGCGCACGACCTGGGAACGCCGGATCGGCGAGTTCCTGCTTTCCTCCGCCTCCTATCCGCAGTATGCCACGGAGCACGTCTACATCCACCACGCCCTGGTCGGCACGCCATATGACGTGGGATCCGCGCCGAAGGGGGAGAGTTTCTGGCGGTACATGCCCAAGGAAATCGTCAGCAACCTCGTCAACTCCTGGGAAGTGGCGCGAGAACGCCTGGCGCGGCGGCGCCGGACCATGTGGCATTACAGCAATCCCTTCTGGCGCTACGGCTTCGGCGTCGCGTTCTGGTACGCGCTGGTATTCTGGATGGGCGGGATCTGGGCGGTGCCGGTCTTCGCCTTCCTGGGCCTGTCCTGCGTCTTTTCGATGAAGATCAGCAACTACTTCCAGCACTACGGCCTGCGCCGGGTCCGCCTGGAAAACGGCCGCTGGGAAAAAATCATGCCCCGCCATTCGTGGAGCGCCGACTGGAAGTTCAGTAACTGGATGCTTTTCAATGCGCAGCGTCACGCTGATCATCACGCGGTGGCATCCCGCCAGTATCCGTTGCTGCAGGTCAGTCTCGACGAATCGCCGGAATTGCCGGGCACCTATTCCGATATGATGAACATCGTGCTGAAGCCCAGGAAGTGGTTTGAAAAGATGGACCCGCTGGTGGACCAGTGGCGCAAGCATTTCTATCCGGAGATCGATGACTGGAGCGTCTACGACAGTCCGCTCGCCGCGAAACGACCCGATGCCTTTGACACAATCGTAGAAATCTTCGGCGCCGCCCCGCGGCTCGCGAATTGGATCGAACGAAACCCGGAACTCCTGGATAACCTGCAGGAACAGGAGTTCCTCGATCTCGATCTGCCGAAGGGATTCGAGCAGGACGAGGAATTCGAGTCGATCGCGCGACGCGGGCTTGCCCGGGTCTACTGGACCTATGAAATGGGCGTCCAGGAAATGAAAGACCAGATCGTCGAATTGCCCGTGGTCGATTCGAGGGAAACGGCCGAAATCGCGCGAAACTGGTCGAACGACAAGGTGTTTCAGGTCGGCATGCACGTTGTGCGCGGGAACCTGCTCCCGGCGGAGGCGAGAACGGCGCTGTCCAATCTCTCCGAAGCATCGGTTTCGACGGTGCTGGCCTCCGTGGTCGCGGATTTCGGCGAGCGGTACGGCACGGACAGCGTGGGCGAGGTCGCCGCCGTCTTCCTGGGCGATCTGGCCAGCCGGGAAGCCTATCCCGGCATTGCGGTCGACATGCTGTTCGTCCATGACGACTCGCAGACCGGCGCGAACGAACGCCTGTTCCGGAGTTTTCGAAAGGCCCTGGCCGACCTCGCACAGGACAACCTGTTGTTCTCCCCGGTCTCGTCCGACCCGGATGCCATTCCTTCGTTGGCGCTTTCCGAACTGGCCGAGCGTTCCGCGGATCTGACAACCGGCGGGGTCCCCGTCCTCACCCGGGCACGATGCGTCTTCGAGCCCGAGGGTTCCGGTATTGGTAGCCGTTTCGAAGAGGCGAGGCGCCGGGTCCTGGCCGAATGCGGCGCCGGCGAGGCGGGGTTCGCCAGGTCGGACGGACAGCCGGAAGAACAGCCCGAGACGAGTGTGTCCGCATTCGCCCATATGCACGGCGGGTTGAACGATGTCGAGCAGGCCGCGCGCTTCCTGCAGTTGACGCACGCCGGTGACTTCCTCGACGATCCGGCGCCGTCCGCCGCGGCGGTGTTCGAAGCAGCCGGCGAAGAGCCGCTGGCGCAAGCCGCGAACCTGTGGCGGGATCTCCAGGGCGTCCTGCGCCTTGTAGGCGAGGATGGAAATGACGAGACGAAGGCGGGGCCGAAGGTCAAAACCCTTGTTGCGACCGCTTGCGGGCAGGAGAACTTCGATGCGCTGGCGTCGGCGGTCAACGAGACCGCCTCCCGCGCCGCCGCCCGGATCGATTCGCTTGCCGCACACGCATGAAGGCGCCCACTGAGCAAACGCGAAAACCCGGAAGCCGGGGCAGACGAGCATGAATGTCCGCCAGGGGAAACTGACGAGAACAACCCCGGCCGATCGGGGCCTTGTCGATCTTCCCGCGCTTACCCCGCACTTGCGATCCCACGTCATCGGCGATCAAAAGACGCTGCTGGTTTCAGAGTCCTTCGATACGCTGCTGCACGGCGGCCTGATTTGCGATCTGCTGCCGCTCCTCGACGGCCGGCGCCCCCTGGCCGGCATCGTCGCCGACCTCGAGGGCCGCTATGCCGCGGCCGATGTGCGCGCGGCGGTCGTTTCGCTCTCCGACCGGGGCTACGTCGTCTCTGCCGACCATGGCATGGACCGGTCCCGGGCGGCATACTGGACGTCCCTCGGCGCATCGCCCCGATGGGCTGAACAAAAGCTGGCGGAATCGCGCGTCGCGGTCGACGGCGACGACGGAAGGCTGTCCCGGCATCTGGAAAGGAGCGGAGCCTGCGTGGGGGGTGACCTGGGGGCCGACGACGACGCCCGGCTCATTGTCATGGTCTGCGACGATTTCCTCGACGCACGATTTGCAGCGGTGAACCGGCGCCGGCTCGAGGCGGGAACGCCGTGGACGCTGGCGCGGCCGCGAGGCATGGAGGCGCTGTTCGGACCCGTCTTTCGGGCGGACCGGCAGGGGCCCTGCTGGAACTGCCTGGGCCACCGGCTAAGCGGCCACAAGGAAGCCCACCAGTTCCTGCGACACGTCGCCGGCGAGGAAGCCGCCTTCAAGCCGTTTGCCGCCGATCCCGGCGTGCTCGAAGCGGTATTCGGGCTGGTTGCGGCTGAAATCGTCAAATGGCTGGTGCTGGATGAGGCGGCCCCCGTACATAACCAGGCGATACTGATGGATGCCGGCACCTGCTCGAGTTCGAAGCATATGGTCATGCGACGGCCGCAATGTCCGGCCTGTGGCGACGAAGCGCTGTATCGGCCGGACCGGCCGCCGACCCCGTTGCATCTGAGAGCGAGTCCGAAACTCCATCGTAACAGCGGCGGAGCACGGGCGGCAACGCCGGAAGCTACCCTGTCGAAATACCGCCACCTGGTGAGCCCGGTCAGTGGCGTCGTATCCTGGCTGGCGCGCACGACCGATGAAAGTGACGCCTGGCTTCACGTCTACTGGGCCGGCAGCAATCCCGGCATGCGAAGCCGGAGCCTGAGTTCGCTAAGGCGCAGCCTGCGCAGCAAGAGCGCCGGCAAGGGCAGCACGCGGGAACAGTCCGAGGCCAGTGCCCTCTGCGAGGCGATCGAGCGCCATTCAGGCGCCTTCAGCGGTGACGAAATCCGCACCCGCGGACGATTCGTCGATTTCGCCGCTGAAGACGAGGCGATCCATCCCAACGACGCACAGTTGTTCAGCAACGATCAGCTCGACAACGCTGACCGCATCAACGCGACAGGACACCCCTACAATATCGTCCCGCCTCGTCTCGATCCCGACGCCGAAATCGACTGGAGCCCCGTGTGGTCGTTCACGCAAGGCCGGCATCGGTATCTGCCCACGTCGATGCTCTACAGCATGGCGCCCGAACAGCGCGGCCCCGCCGACCTGATCGCCGACTCCAACGGCTGCGCCGCGGGGAACACCCTGGAGGAGGCCATCCTGCAGGGGTTTTATGAACTGGTCGAGCGCGACGCTTTCGCCATATGGTGGTACAACGGGTTGAGCATGCCCGGGGTCGACCTGTCCAGCTTTGACGACGCATTCCTCGCATCGGCCACGGACTACTACGGCCGATGCGAGCGGGAAGTTTGGATGCTCGACGTGACGTCCGATTTGGGCATTCCGTCCTTCGTTGCGCTCTCCCGCAGGCCGGACGCGGAGACCGAGGACATCATTTACGGCGCGGGCGCCCATGCCGACCCGCGGCTTGCGGCCCTGCGCGCCCTGTGCGAGTTGAACCAGTGCCTTACGTGGCTGCCCCGGCCCGGTGGACACGGCGGCGGCGGTCATTCGGGCCGGCCTGGACCATCCGCGCGGCCCGCACGTCCCATGATCGACGATCCATTGGCGCTCAACTGGTGGAAGACGGCTCGAATCGCGGAGTGTTCCTGGTTGGCACCCTCGCCGGACGCGACACGCAAAAAAGGCGCGCAGTATGCGGTAATCGAAAAAACGGACACGCGAGAAGATGTGGAATTCTGCCGGGCGCAGGTCGAAGCCAGGGGCATGGAGTTCCTCGTACTGGAACAGACCCGGCCGGACATCGGCATGCCGGTTGTGCGGGTCGTTGTGCCGGGCATGCGCCATTTCTGGGCGCGATTCGCCCCAGGGCGCCTGTACGACGTGCCGGTGGACATGGGCCTTCGCGATCAACCCCTGGCCGAAGCCGATTTGAATCCCGCACCGGTCATCGCGTAAGGAGGACAGGTGAATATCGACGACGCCGTCCTGCTCACCCAGGATCGTTTCGCCGAAGAGGGCAGCTCGATGGCCGAGCTGCTGGAGCGGTTGCGAAACGGGGTTTCTCCGGATCTGATCGGCGAACGGGAGTGGGGGCTCATATTGGAACGCGCGAGGCAACTCCCCATCACCATGGGCGCCCAGCCCTTCGGTTTTGAACTTCCACTGCACGACAGCCGGCCCGTGGCGGACTTCGGCGTATCCCTGGCAAGCGGAAACCGTTCGGGCGACTTTTTCGAAGCGCAGGCGCGGGCTGACACGACCGATGAGACGGCTCGAGCGGTCAGGCGGCTGTTCGGGGAAATGGAATCTCCGCACTCGCCGCTGCGGGAGATTGTGGGGCGTAAACTGATGCTGGAGTACGATATAGGCTCGGCGACCGGAAGCGAAAACCAGCTGCCGGGCCTGTTCCTGCGGTCCAACGAACGCACGTTGCTCGGCGGCGGTGGTCTCCAGCGGGAGGTCGGGATCGTGGTAGATGCCCTCGTTTCCTGCGTCGGATGGCCGGAGAATGCGGATGAGAGTAGAAACGTCGAACGGATATACTTGTCGCAGCCGGAAGACACGCGTCTGGATTCCTTCGGCGTTTTCCCGTCCCGTAAGCGTACTGTCCGCCTGGCGATTATGGGCTTTAACGCAAGGGAAGGAATCTGCTCATATCTTGAAAACACCAGATGGCCGGGGCAGGTTACGGCAGTCGAATCCGTGCTCGCGCGCTTCAGGGACCGGGCGAACGTCGTGAGCGTCGGTTTGAATGTCGATGTGCAGGCGGATGGACTGGGGCCGACACTTGGACTGACGCCCATCGTCAAGCAAAGATACACCCAGGATTCCCGTTACTGGATCGACGGCATGACCGACTGGGATCCCGTTCTGGACGCGCTGGCCCATGAGGACTTTGTCGTTCCGGACAAGCTTGCGGCCCTTGCGGACTGGGCTTCGAAACCCACGACGCTGTTTGGAAGGACCGGGCCCTTTCTCATGTTGCGCGGCATACACCACATCAAGCTGGTCATCAGCGGAAACAGACTGGAGCGGGCCAAGGCCTATCTTTACATGGTGCTTTCCGGTGCGCTCTCGAACTGAGCGCCACCGAGCTCCACGACAGGATATCAATACAAAATCCCCCGACCAGGTTGATCGGGGGATTTTGAATTGATCTTCTTGATCATGCGAACTTCAGGTATTCGCATGCCTGCCGGTGTGCTGACCGGCTTACCAGCAGCAGCAGAGGCCGGCCGAGACGGCTTCGAGTTGCTCCTCGGTGATATTCGCATCCGGGGGCAGTGCAATATGCACCGTCTGCATATCGCTCTCGTGGACCTGGATCGACATGGATTCAGGCATCGTAATGTCCAGTTCCTCGCAAATGGTCGACTTCGGATCCGCGATCAACTTTTGCCTGAAATCAGCATCCAGAGAGGACTTCTCAACGATCTGCTTTAACATTTCATCGCCACTACGCATGACTCTTCCTCCTTCTAATGGCAAATTAAACGTCGTTAGCCTTTGGTCTTGTTTGAGAATCACAGCCTGTTGCAGTGAGTGAATAACTAAGTACATATATACTGTTTAAAACCTTAAAAGTCAAGTAATTTCGATATCTTGCAGGCATTGTAACCCATGGCGCCGCGGAACCAAACCCGTCTTTTGAACAGCAAAACCCGTCCTCGATCATTGTCTCATTCAGCCTGTTGGACGTGCCCGGTTTTACGCGTACCCGGACCCGGACAGGCCGGATCGCCCGGGAGCCTCCCCGCCCAACTCACCGCCACCCCCACGATCACGTTCAGCGCGAGACCGAGCACGCCGGCGTGCCAGCCCCAGACCTTGCCCATGCCCGCGAGGGTCAACCCGGCCGCGAGCGCCGTGCCCGCGGCCATGCCCGCGGCCGCGCCCGCCGCGCTGAATCGCGGCCACAGCACCCCCAGCACAAACAGGGGGGTGGTCTGGATCAGCACCTCCATCTTCAGTTCGATGAGTCCCCACAGGGTAAGATCCGGCGTCAGGGCGATGAGGACCAGGACGGCCATGATGATCCAGGACAGGCGCTTCCCCCACGCGGTAAGGTTTGCTTCCGGAAGCGATCCCATCCGGAACCGGCCCAGTACGTCCTTGACGAGCAGGGAGGAGAGGCTGAGCAGGACGGAGTCGGCCGTCGACATGATCGCCGCGACGATGCCGGTGAGGACGAGCACGGTCATGATGTAGAGCCAGGTGGATTCCGCGGCCCAGACGCCGAGTAGCCGGGGCATCACCTGGTCGGTGGCGATCCCTTCAAGACCCGTCAGCTGCGGGATGGCCAGGATGCCCACCAGGACCACCGCCGTGATGGTGACCAGGGGCATGAAAGCCATGAAAGTGAACGACCGCTTCAGGCTCCGGGCGCTCCGGGCCGCGAAGATGCGTTGGATCGCCTGCGGATAGACGGCGGCGGCGAAGCCGACCAGCAGGATGGTGCTGATCCAGGTACGGATCGTCTCTCCATCGGGTAGCGCGGCTTTTGAAGGCTGATGGGCGATGATCCACGCCGTCGCTTCGCCGAGGCGGTCGCTCCCCGCGACCACGGCGGCCAGCATCCCCAGCAGCCCGACGAAGAGGAGCAGGCCCTGGATGCAGTCGGTCCACGCCACGGCCTGCATCCCTCCGAGGGTCTCGTAGAACAGGATGATGACCGCGAGGATCACGACGCCCGCCCAGAACGGAATGGCTCCGCCGGAAAGACCGGAAACGATATGCCCAACCGCCAGGAGCTGCGCGAGCAGGTAGTTGGCGATGGCGACCACGAACAGCACGCCGGCGAAGACGGTCAGACCCGAACTTCCGTTCGCACCGAATCGATGGGTGATCCAGTCGCCCGGCGTCACGAAGTTGCCCCGTCGCGACGCGCGGTAGAGCGGCGGCGCGAAGAGCAGGTAGGCCACCACGATGGCCATCATGAACCCGACGCTCATGATCCAGGCGTATCCCAGCCGGTAGGCCTCGCCGGGATAGCCGATGAGCGTGTTGCCGCTGTACTGGGTCGCGTAGAGCGTGAAGAAGAGGACCAGGGCGCCCAGGTTCTTGCCCGCCAGGTAGAAGGACGACATGGAATCGTCCCGGCGGCGGGCACGGGCCACGTATCCCAGGACGATCATGAAGACGAGGTAGGCGGCCAGGAAGGCGAAGGCGCCGGGGCCGTAAGGCTGATCCGCCATGGGTTATCCGTCCTCCCGCCAGTACCGGTGTATCACGAAGGCGGTGAAGGACGCGACGGCCAGGCAGGCGGCCAGGCAGATCACGACCCAGTACGGAACGCCGAGCCAGACGGGTATCGGTTCGATCTCCGGGAGGTACCACGGTATGGAAAGGGCGAAGAGTGCCGCGTAGACGGCCCAGATCCACCGGGGAAAATGTCGGTCGGAAGGGAGAGGATTCATAGAAGTACGCGGGAATGTATCCAGGGAGACTCGGTCGGTCACACGCGGACGTATTTGTGCACGAGGTTCTCCACGCCCACCTCGCCCACGTAGATATCGCCGTGGCGGTCGACCCAGACGCTGTGGGCGCCGTGGGCCCGGTCGACCGGTCCGCCCCGGACGACCCACTGGGCGAGGAGCCTTCCGTCCATGTTCATGATGGTGACCCCGCCGCCCTCGCCCAGGAAGACCGTGTCCTCGTCATCGACGAACAGGCCGCAGGGCGCGGGACGCCCTGGCCATTCCGCGAGGAAGCTTCCCTCGGAATCGAAGACCTGGATCCGGTGGTTGGTCTCCCGGTCGGCCACGAGCAGGCGGCCGTCGGACACGGGAAAGATGTTGTGCGGGAGGGTGAACCGTCCGGGCTCGGCGCCCCTGCCGCCCCAGGTGTGGACCAGGTCTCCCGAAGGCGTTATCCGGTGCACGTAACACTGCCCGTACCCGTCGGAGACGTACAGGTCCCCGTTGGCGCCCTTGACGGCGCGCGTAGGCATGTTGAAGGGTTTGCCCGGTTCGCCGGCCCGGTTCGGCTCTCCCAGCGTCTGCAGCAGTGTGCCGTCGGTCGCGAACACCCGGACGGTATGATCCCCGCAGTCCGGAATGAAGATCCTGTCCTCCCCGTCGATCCAAATCTCGTGGGGCAGAGCCAATATGTCTTGACCCCATTCGTCCAGCAGGCGGCCGTCCCGGTCGTAGACCACCACAGCGGGATTCGGCTCCCGGTCGACGACGTAGACCCGGTCCCGCGAATCCACGGCCACGGCCGTGGCGATGCCCAGCGTGCGTTCGGATCCCCAACCGGGCACCTTCTCGTAACAATAGTCTCCGGATCCCCAGATCATGGTCTGCTCCTCCGGCGAAATGGTTTCCGCCCCCTACCCCGGCCCGGCAAGGGACCAGGATATCCCACTCGAACCCGGCGGGTACAAAGGCTTTGTCCCGCATGAATGAGCGGTATATACTTCGTCTATACAATTGGTTGCGGCCTACGCTCCGGCGCCCGGTCGACAAACTGCGCCCGGCAGACGGCCCGGGCGCCTGCTCCACGCCCTGGGTCCGGGTCACGCTCCGGCGCCGGGATCATTTACCGCCACCATCCCTGGTCGGAATTTCCGAACGACAGGAGTCTTTGAATGGGCGTACTCGACAGCTTTTCCCTGGCCGGACGCATCGCCGTAGTCACGGGCGGCGCCGGTCCGCAGTTCGGAAGCAGCATCTCCGAGGCCCTGGCCGAGGCCGGCGCCACGGTGGTCGTCGCTTCGCGGGACCTTGAAAACAACCGGCGGTTCGTCACCGGACTGAACGAACGGGGATTCGACACCCACCCCGAGGCGCTCGACATCACGAATACCGAATCGATCGATGCCCTGAAACGACGCGTAACGGACCGTTTCGGCCGCGTGGACGTCCTGGTCAATAGCGCCGTGGTCGGCCGCGGCGGCGGTTTCGACGAGCAGACGCCGGACTACTGGGCCGCCAGCGCCCAGGGAAACATGGTGGGACTCTTCGCCCTTTGCAAGGCCTTCGTCCCCGTCATGGCCGGCCAGGGCAGCGGCAGCGTCATCAATATCTCGAGTATCTACGGCGTCGTGGCCAACGACCCCGGCCTCTACGAAGAAACCGGCATGAAGCAGCCGCCGGACTACACCTTCGTCAAGGGGGGCATGATCAATTTCACCCGGTACGTCGCGAACTACTACGGGAAGCAGGGCGTACGGGCCAACTGCATCTGCCCGGGCGGGTATTTCAATGAACAGCCCGGACCGTTCGTGCAACGGTATGAACATCGCGTGCCGCTTGGACGCATGCTGGACAACGAGGACCTCAAGGGCGCCGTGGTCTTCCTGGCCTCCGACGCGTCCCGATACGTTACCGGGGTCGCGCTCATGGTCGACGGCGGCTGGACGTCGCTTTAACCGAACGCGACCAATCGCGGCCGTCGCTTTCTGGATATGACCGTATGCGAATGGCCCTGGCTTACCGCGTCTGAAGAATCAGGCTTCCGGATCAGGCTTCCGGATCGATGACTGATTTGTCCTGGGGGTAATAGTCAATCGCCTGTCGGCCGTGATCCAGGTCGTACAGGTCCCACGTGCTGTCGGACACGCCGAAAACGACCTCGAACCGGATGCCGGGGTGGATGACCGCCCTTTCGAACACCCGCACCGCGTCACCGTGGCTGAGGTGGTGGGGATGGCCGGGCAGGTCCCGCTGTTTCTGGAAGTTCCCGATGCGCACGCACACGACCTCCATGTCGAACCGCACCGCGTACATGTACCCCAGGCTTTCCCCGAAGACCTTGCTTATGGAGTAATAGCTCTCCGGACGCGGCGGCAGGTCGATCCTGCGGTACACGTCCTGCGGATAAGGCGCCAGCAATCCGGCCCTGCTGGCGAAGGCCACCCGGCGCACGCCATTGCGGTTGGCCGCTTCGAACAGCGTATAGGTCCCGATGAAGTTGGCATGGAGGATTTCCTCCCACGACGCGCCGCCGGAGGGATTGCCGGCCAGATGGATCACCGCGTCCATCCCTTCCGTGGCCTGAAGCACCGCGTCCATGTCGTTGATGTCCGCCACGACTTCGTCCTCCAGGCCCGGGGTCGGCACCCGGTCGAAACCGCGAAGGGGATACCGGTCCCTGAGCCCGTTTACGATGATCGTCCCGACGGCCCCCGCCGATCCGGTAACGAGTATACGAGGGGTTTCGTTCATTCCGACTCCTTGCGCATGAAGGGTCCACGGCGTTCGATCCAGTCGTAGGTCTCCTGCCAGGATGAACTGCCGTCTTCTTCCCAGAGGTCCAGCCGGATTCCCCGGATGTTGCCTTCGGTGAAACCGGTCAGCCGGTGGACCGAGGGATATCCGATAGTATAGTAGATGTTCCCGCTGGGCAGGCGGGTCTTTCCGATGTACCGGGGAAGCTTGGTGACCGGGTTCCCGGCGATACGGACCAGTTCGTCTTCGTCGACTTCGACGCCGAGGCCGGGTCCCTCCGGCACGGGGGAACAGCCGTCCGCCACCTCGATACGGCCGCCGGTCACGTCCTCTCCGTACTGGTCGTCCAGGTTGACCGTATGCATCACGTTGGGAATCACCGCGCCAAGGTGGAGCGCCATCGCCTTGTTGAGCGTGCCCCCGGTCATCTGGATCACGGTGGAGACGTTCGCCTCGGCACAGGCGAATCCCCGCTTCAGGCTCATGCCGATGCCGTGCTCGCCGACCATGTAGGCGTCGGCGCATCCTAGACCGATCTCCGGTCCGCCGCCGAGCTGCGGCACGTGCATCAAAAGGGGGATCGACGTCTGCTCGCGCAGGCGCCGCCAGCCGTCTACGTCGCGCCAGACTATCGGATCCTCGATCACGCCGACGACGGGCGACTTCTCGAGGTGTTCGACGATGCGCGCCACGTCGGCGAGCGACCGGTTGTGGTTGAAGTCGTAGTGCATCTTGAATCCGGGCGGAGCGACCTCTTCCACGGCGCTGTTCTGTTCGTATACATCGTAGTACTCGCCCGTGTGCATCTTGAAGATCATGTACCCTTCGTCCGCGGCGCGCACCACCTCGGCGGCCAGTTCTTCGGGGGACGCCACGCGGGTCCAGGCCGCGACGGGCACCCGGTCCCGCACCTTCTGTCCCATGAGCTTGTAGGCCGGGATCTCGAGATGCCTGCCCATGAGATCGTAAAGCGCGCCCATGAGACCTACGGGATAGCCCGCGTTGACGTGGTCGAAGGGACTGCTACCGGTCAACCGCTCCACGTCCCCGATGTCCATCGTGACGTGTCCCCGGCTCTCCCCGTATCCGACCACCCCGTTGTCCGCGGTGACCTTGAAGACCGTCTGGGTATCGATGGTCCTGAACTGGACCGTCTTGTCGACGTTCCGATCCGCGAGTTTCGGATTGATATGGGTTATGGCGATATCGGTGATTTTCATGGACTGCTTCTTTCCGCGCGGTGTTCACCCTCCGGCGACCGCGCCTTTAGACGTTATGGGTCAATTACATCGGGTAACTACCCATGGATTGGCAATAAGTGCTATCAACGGTTCGCCAGCGACCTGGGCGCGCCCTCCTGGTTCACGCCTTCCCGGACGGTGGTGGCGATGGGCCAGCACTGTCCGCCTCTTTTCCTGTACTCGTCCTCCGCGCCGCATAGCCAGGTGAACATCCGCGCGGCCGCGATGGCGCCCTGGAACTGCTCGAACACGCCAGCCGGCGGATCGAATTTGATCGTGTTGAAGTCGATGTCCTCCTCCGTGATCCAGTCTCTCCGCGGCGGTACGGTCCGCCAGTAGTTGTACTTGAGCAGGTTGCGGAACCTGCTCTTTCCCCTCTGCCCCGAAGAAGCCCGCGACCTGCGGTGCCAGATCCCGTAGACGGTGAGAAAGATCGTGCCGGCCGGGCCGGCCGACGATACGGTCCCCCGGATGGAACCGAGATGGGCCATCATGGGCGCCTTGTTCCGCATGAAGTGCGACCCGGGCAGCACCACGGTCGGTCCCATATCCTCGGTGCATTCCTCCGGATAGTAGAAGACCTGCAGGTATTCCAGCTGATCCGTGTAGATCGTGCCGCCGTCCCGGTGCCAGTTCTGGGGCTGGTCGAAGGGCAGGGGGCCCCGGTGGTTGCTGATGATGAGCGGCAGGGTGAAGCCGCTTCCCAGGAGCGACCGGACAGCGCCCGCGGCCTGCGGGTTCATGAGCACTCCGTCCACGAAGAAGGACTCCTTCATGATGGGCGTAGGCTCGTAGGTACTGTCGACGCGGTCCAGGTAGTCGATGACCTGTCTGTTGACGTCGTCAGGCACGACACCGGGGAGCATCAGGTAACCGTTCCGGCAGAAATCGACCACCTCGCGGTCCGTCAGCGTCGGCGCGCAGTCCATCTCCCTTCCGTAAGTCACGGCGGTCATCGAGGCCTCCATCTCCAACCTCCCTCCTATCTCCATCGCTCCAGCACGAACTCGTATCCGAGTCCGTAGGTATCCTGTTCCCGCATGGCGAGGGACGCTTCGGGAAACTTGATGATGCGCCAGCCGTCGTCCAGGGCTTCCTTGATCGTCCGGTACCGGAACTCGCCGTTGTCGTCGAGCCCGTCGGAGTCCGTCCCGTCTTCGTAGATACTGATGCCGACCACCGCCGAATGAGGGTTGGTCGTGGGCGCCTGCAGGTAGAGCAGGCCCTGGCGCCCGCTGCCCGGGCCGTGCTTCGCTTCGGCCTTTTCCACAAGGGCGATCGCTTCGTCGATGTCCTCCCTGGTCAGCGCGCCGGCATCGAAGCGTGCTCTGATGTTCTTCAACTGCGCAGTCAGTGGGTCCATCGTTCCTTCTCAGAACGGGTCGGCCGGGGCCTGTTGCGGCGGCCGGGGCCTGTTGCGGCGGCCGGGGCCTGTTGCGGCGGCCGGGGCCTGCCGCGGCGGCCGGGGCCTGCCGCGGTGGCCGGGGCCTGCCGCGGTGGCCGGGGCCTGCCAGAGGACTTAAAGAGAAACTTGAGCAAACATAACCGGACGGCGGAAATGTGAAAAGAAGAAAACCTTAGTTACCCGCGCGACGCCCTTACCATGAGCAGAAACAGGCATTCTCCGCAGACCAGTAGCGTGGCCAGGGAGAGGTGAAGGACCTGCGCCCCCGGCGGCAGGCCCCCGTAGGCCAGGACGACCCCCAGTGCGATCTGCAGCAGGATGGCGGCCAGGATGAACCGGGCGGCTGCATGTAGCTGCCCGGCCGTGCCGTGTCGCTGTCCGACCATGCCGTGTCGTCGCACCGCCCGGTAGAGGAGCACGCCGGCGATCAGGACCAGCCAGGAAGAAAACCGGTGCACGTGATCGACGAGGCCCACCTGGGCCAGCCAATCGCCCCGGGGCAGGCCGGCGTCGTCCTTGATGAAGGGATCGATGCCCTCCCGTACCTGCGTGCCGATGAGGACCTGGATCGCCGTTACGGCCAGGAGCACGAGCCCCAGCCGCATCAGTACGGACCGTCCCCGCCCGGTGAGTTCGACGCGCAGACGCTGCTGCATGGACTGGAAAGTCACGAAGAGCAGCAGGCACAGCAGGATGACCGCCAGGGCCATGTGAAGCGTAATGATCCCGGGCTGGAGGCCGGATATGACCACCTGCCCGCCCAGCCAGCCCTGGAAGCCAACCAGCACGAAACACAGGCCCGCGCAGTAGAAGACCGCCGGTTGCGTCTTTCGATATCGAAACGATCTCAGGAAGGTCGCGAAGACGAGTATCCCGATGACGACGCCCACGAGCCGGTTGGCGTATTCGGTCCACATCTTGACCGCGTTGAAGTCCGCGGGATCGTAGCCCTTCTCCCGGACATAGGCCATGTCCAGCGCTTCCACGCTCGCCGGCGGCAGCCAGGAACCCCAGCACCTGGGCCAGTCCGGACAACCCAGGCCCGCGCCCGTTATCCGTACCAGGCTGCCTACGGTGATGAGGAGTATCGTAGCCGCCAGGGTGGCGAGGGCCGTTTTCTGAAAGGCGTTCATGAATGGGCATCATAGACGGCCGCGCCTTTTTCGGCAAGGGATATCGGGCGCTGAACGACGGGCCCGAAGGTGCTGAACGACGGGCCCGGCGGCGGAAATTCGGTTGCCAATCCGGCCGCGTCGATGTATCTTGTGCCGTGCAGTTCGAGGCGGTATTTCAAGGGGTATAGCTCAGCTGGTAGAGCGGCGGTCTCCAAAACCGTAGGTCGCGGGTTCGAATCCTGCTGCCCCTGTTCCCTGTCACAGGCCGAGCGCCGCCGCGGCTCACGGGCCGAGCGCCACCTCTGTCCACAGGCCGAGCGCCACCGCGGTCCACGGGCCGAGCGCCACCGCGGCCGCCTTGACGGAACGGACGGGCCATGTCTTTCTTCGAAGTGGAAACCTGGGTACCCAAGCCCGACCGGAAAGTCGATCACGACGAAATGATCCGGACCTGGTTCGCCTTCGTGGAGGCCCACAAAGACGGCCTGTTCCCCGAATGGCGGTCCGCACGCTACTTTCGCGAGGTCGAACGAAACTCCGGCCGGGCCACGGGCCGCTACGTGATGGTGTTCGAATACGTGTCTCACGAAGGATTCCTCGCGTACAAGGAGAGGCGCAGGGACTGGTCGGGGCCCTATGCGGAATACAAGAAAGTGGATCCCTACCAGTTCTTCGACCTGGAAACCGTAACCGAGACCTGCTGGATGCCGGAAGAGCAGGACCGCTGGCTCGATTTCACCTGAGTGCCGCGAGAGACCACAATCAACCAGGTGTAACCATGCGTAACCAATACATACTCACGCCGTACTTCCTGGACCGGCACGACCCGGCGCTCCTCGAACTGGCGCGGGACGACTGGACCGTAAACGAAACCACGCTGCAGGGCGACAGCGAGATGGCCCGCACCCTTTGCGTGCACCGTCCCCTCGCCGACCGCGTAGCCGAGGCCGCGGAAGCCGGCAGGCGGCCGGTCAGCGTCGCGGGCGACTGTTGCGCGACCATACCGGTCATGGCCGGTCTGCGGCGGGCCGGAATCCATCCCCTCTTCCTGTGGCTCGACGCCCACGGCGACTTCAACACCTGGGACACGACGCCGAGCGGGTTCCTGGGAGGCATGCCGCTGGCCATGATGGTCGGACTGGGCGAGCAGACAATGGTCGAGAACGTGCGCATGGATCCGATTCCCGACGGGGACGTGATCATGTCGGACGGCCGCGACCTGGACCCCGGTGAGCGGAAACTGGTCGAAGCGTCCCGGCTGCGGCATGTCCCGGACGTGCTCGAACTCCTCAGGTGCGACCTGTCCGGCAGGCCGGTCTACGTCCATTTCGATACGGACATCCTGGATCCGTCGGAGGCGCCCGCCATGGGCTACCCGGCGCCGGGCGGACCGCCGTCCTCCGACCTGGAGCGCGTGTTCCGCCACCTCGCGGGACACTGCGACATCGCCGCGCTCTCCATCTCGACCTGGCGTTCCAACATGGACGAAGACGGCCGCAGCAAATCCCTGTGCATGGACCTCTTCGGAATCCTGACCGGCTGACCGGCGATCCGGCTTTCCGGCTAACCTGCGATCCGGCTCACTGGCGAGCCTCCCTTGTCCTCCTCCGATACCCTCTTCAAAGACCTGATCGTCATCGAGGCCGCGAACGTGCTAGCCGGTCCCGCCGTGGGCATGTTCTTCGCAGAACTCGGCGCCTCGGTGATCAAGGTGGAGAACATCAAGACCGGCGGCGACACGACCCGTCAGTGGAAACTGCCGGCCGAAGACGGAAACTCCGACGTGTCCGCCTATTTCTCTTCGGTGAACTGGGGCAAGCGGTCTATCGGCGTGGATTTCTCGATTCCTGCGGGATACGAGGTGATCGTGGACCTGGCACGGCGCGCCGACGTCTTTCTGCAGAGCTTCAAACCGGGCGACGCCAGGAAGTTCGGGCTCGATTACCCGGCCCTGCGCGGCGTAAACGGCCGGCTCATTTACGCGGATATCACCGCCTTTGGAGAGGAGGACGAACGGCCGGGGTTCGATGCCGTCCTGCAGGCGGAAACCGGTTTCATGGGCATGAACGGCACCGAGGCGAGCGGCCCGGTCAAGATGCCGGTGGCCCTCATCGACCTGCTGCTGGCCCATCAGCTGAAAGAAGCCCTGCTGATCGCCCTCATCGAACGGATACAGTCCGGGCGGGGGTCATACAACACGGTTTCGCTGTTCCAGTCCGGCGTCGCGTCCCTCGCCAACCAGGCCGCGAACTACCTGGTGGCCGGATCCGTACCGGGCCGTACGGGTTCCGACCACCCGAACATCGCACCGTACGGGACGGTGTTCCGAACCCGGAACGGGGATCCCGTCGTGCTGGCCGTCGGCACCGACAGCCAGTTCCAGGCCCTGTGCGAGGTGCTGGGCATCCCCGAAGCCGCCGCAGACGCGCGGTTCGCCACCAACCAGCAACGCGTGGTCCACCGCGACGCGCTGAACGCGCTGCTGGCACAACGAATGGCCGAATTGGAAAGGGACGACTTGCTGGATGAGTTACGGGCGCGCAAGGTACCGGCCGGCGCGGTCCGGAGCCTGGACGAGGTCCTTGCCCAAGATTCCGTGGAACCGCTGCTGCTTCAAGGGAAGCGAACCGACGGCGTCCCGATCCGCGGCCTGCGCACGATCACCTTCGAAAGCGGCGCCGTGTCGCCCCCTTCCTCGTTGGATGCGCCTCCGGCATTCAATGCCGATCGCCGGTTTGTGCTCGCCGACGTACTGGGATATACGGAAGAACGAATTCGGGAACTGCAGGATGCGAGGGCGGTACTTTAGTCCAATCGTTTCAGCTGGAACGGCCGCCGTTCCATCTACCGGATTTCGGTTGCTGGCACAGGGTAAGTTTCCGTATATTAACAAGCGTTTGAGGCGTGAGGACGCGAAGCACACTGTGCACTGCTATGTCATATTCCATTTTGCGCCTCGGAACGTACAGGGAAGCCGGATGGACGTTGATATCGCAGCCTATTACGCGCGCATCGGGGTCGGAGGCCCGTTGCCGGCGACAGCGGCGACACTGCGCCGCCTGCACCGTGCGCACATGCTGGCCGTGCCCTTCGAGAATCTCGACATCCATTGGGGCCGCCCGATTGTGCTGGAGGAAGGGCGGCTCTTCGAGAAGCTCGTGACGCGGGGACGCGGCGGGTTCTGCTACGAGCAGAATGGCCTGTTTGCGATGGTGCTGCGCGAACTCGGCTTCACGGTCGACCTGCTGGAGGCGCGCGTGGGCGCGAAACCCTGGGAGGACAGCCTGCCCTGGGACCACCTTACGCTGCAGGTCACCTTGAAGGAACGGTGGCTGGCGGACGTGGGCTTTGGCGACGGTTTCCGCGAGCCGCTGTTGCTGGACGAGGCGGGGTCGCAGGCACGCAAGGATGGCGTCTGGCGCGTGCAACACGACGGCTGCGAGGGCCTGCATTCGAGCCGCACGGCGGCCGGTGACTGGAAACCTGAGTATCGCTTCCGGCTGCGGCCGCGCCGGCTGGAAGACTTTGCGCCCGGTTGCGAACATCACCAGCGCTCGCCGGAGTCCCATTTTACGCAGCAGCGCGTGTGTTCGCTCGCAACGGAGACGGGGCGCGTCACGCTGAGCGACCTGTGCCTGATCGAGACGGAAGGGTTCCCGTCACGGACGCCCGCCGCCAGCTCTGAATCGGGAAAGGTCCGGCGCAAGGAACGGGACCTGGAGGACGAGGCGGAGTTTCTGCGGGTGTTGCGCGAGCGCTTCGGAATCGAAGGGATATGAGCGAATTAATCATTGTGGGTGACCGGGTGCTCGTCGAGCAGCATGACGGCGAACAGCTTACCCACTCGGGACTGTACCTGCCGGCCACGGTGACCGAGAAGGAGAAGGTGGGGACCGGAAAGGTCGTCCGCGTGGGACCGGGGCACCTGATGCCCAATCCCGACTACAATGAGGGCGATCCGGTCACGAGACCCGCCGAATCGGTGCGCTATCTGCCGCTTCAGGCCCAGCCGGGCGACTTCGCCTTCTACCTGCGCAAGGAGTCCATCGAGATCAACTACCAGGAGAAAACCTATATCATCGTCCCGCACAACGCCATCCTGGCGCTGGTGCGATCCGACGGCAACGTGCTGCAGGACCTCGAGGACCTGCTCGGCGAAGAGTAGCGTGATCTTAAGACCGGTGTGTAAACCCAAAAGAAGGAGCGTGAGCCAATGAACAGGACGGCGGCCTACAGGGCACAGCAAGGCATACCCGTCGCGCAACTGGGTGTCGACGTGCGAGGGGCGTTCATTACCCGTACCTACACTCATCTTCTCGGGGCGATCCTGGCATTCGCCCTGATCGAGATCTACCTGTTTCAGACCGGCATGGCGGAGTCGATCGCCCGCGTGCTGCTCGGCGGGTCCTGGCTCATCGTTCTGGGCGGGTTCATCATCCTGAGCTGGATCGCGTCCCATTTCGCGCATAGTGCACAGACCAGGGGCGGTCAGTACGGCGCGTTGGGGCTGTTCGTCGTGGGCGAGGCCATCATCTTCACGCCTTTGCTCTACGTTGCCGATTCCATGGCGCCGGGCGTGATCAACAGCGCTGCCACGGTCACGCTCCTCGGTTTCCTCGGGTTGACGATCGTGGCCTTTCATACCCGCAAGGACTTTTCCTTCCTCGGCGGACTGCTGAGGTGGGGGTTCATCTGCGCCCTCGTGCTGATCGTGGCCAGCGTGCTTTTCGGGTTCCACCTGGGAACGATCTTCACCGTGGCCATGATCGTACTGGCCGGCGGTGCGATCCTCTACGACACATCGAACGTCCTGCACCACTATCCGGAAGACCGGCACGTAGGCGCGGCGCTTCAACTCTTCGCCTCCGTTGCGCTCTTGTTCTGGTACATTCTGCAGTTCTTCCTGTCCTCGAGAGACTAAAGACATCAGGACAGACGATTCCAATTCACCAATCAGGGAGGAAGTTCCAATATGTTCAATTACAAGCGTATAAAGACTACGTTGTCCATAGGCCTGATGGCCCTGGTACCGGCGCTTTTCGCGCTGGCGTGCGAGGGAAAGGTGGGACCGACCGGACCGGCCGGACCGGCGGGACCGGCGGGACCACAGGGGACGCCAGGCTCGGACGGCAGTATAGGACCGGCGGGACCGGCGGGACCACAGGGGACACCAGGCTCGGACGGCAGTACAGGACCGCAGGGACCGGAAGGACCGGAAGGGCCGGAAGGGCCGCAGGGGCCGCCCGGCGAAGTTCGGGTCATCGACCTGGACCTGGTCGGTTCGTGGCGAGCCGTGGGTACGGATCTCGCTCAAACCCTTGCGCAGAATCTAAAGGATTTCTTGGTGAATATAGGGGGTCTGGACGAGACGACCGCAGATGCCATCGTCGCGGAATTCCTGTCGGAAATGGAAGCAGACCTGGCGAATTCGTCCATCGGGACATTAACCCTGAATGCCGACGCCACGGCCTCCAACGACCTGGATGAATCTGCCGTATGGTCCGCGAACGGCAGTGTACTGGTCCTGAAACAGGGCGATAGCGTCGTTTTTCTTGGGAATTACGCGGTCGAGGACGACAGCCTGACCCTGACCTTGACCAAGGCCCAATTACTGCAGTTGATCCAGTCCGAATCCGAAGAACCCCCGACTCCCGACGAGCTGATGTTCTTCGACATCGTGTTCGGGGAAGACGGTGGGATCAGCTACTTCTTCGAACGGGTATAGTCACGGACACCGAGATCGTAGTAGCCGGACCGCGGTCGTAGTAGCCGGACCGCGGTCGGTGTCATCGGTAAAGGCATACATGCACCCCAGACTGAAGACGATCGGCAGGGAAGTCGTTTCCTTCGGGCTTATCGCGCTGGTCCTGCTGGCGGCCCGGTCGACCCTGGCCGACCACTATACCGTTCCTTCCGGTTCCATGGAATACACGCTCCTGCCGGGAGACCGGATCTTCGTGGCCAAGTACACCTATGGCATCCGGTTTCCTTTCACGGACTGGAAGCTTACCGAGGGGCGCGAAGTGGAACGGGGCGAGGTGGTGGTTTTCGATTCGCCCGTGGAAGACATCCGCCTGGTGAAGCGGATCGTCGCCGTGGGAGGCGACACCGTGTCGATCCGCGGCGGCCAGGTTTCCATCAACGGCGCGCCGATGAGTTCCTATACGGATATGCGGGAGGAGCACTACGGCGAACGCCGGGTCCACCTGAACCTCAGTTACAGCGGAGGGGAGGATTACGGTCCGGAAACCATTCCCCCCGGGTATCTCCTGGCCATCGGAGACGCCCGGGGGAACAGCAAGGACGGACGGGTCTTCGGTTTCATCTCGAAGGACGCGGTCTACGGCCGGGCCGTGTCGGTCTACTACCGCAGCAACGAAGGTCTCTGCTGGCTGAAGCTGTAGCGACCCGCGGACCTACTGCGTTTCGGTCTTCGTTTCCTCTGCCTCTTCCTGCTCTCTCTCATCCGCGCGCTGCTGCCGTTGCATCGGGTTCTCCGGCGTCCGTATGCGCTGCTTGAACAGTTGGAAACGCGTGGGTTTCGACTGCGGCGGCCAGACGTTGTTGCTCAGGTCGGTGTCCGCGGTCTCCAGGAAGGGATCGAGGGTGATCCTCTCCACCGGCTGATCCATTACGAATACCTTGGTCACGCGGTCGTCGCGGTACCGCCAGATCTCCACCGGAATCCGCTGCACTTCTTTCGTGCCGTCCTCGAGCTCGAACTCCAGGATCACCGGCATGACCAGCCCGCCGACGTTCTCGAAGGTCAGTTCGTAGAAGTGCTTGCCGCTTTCCAGGATGGCCAGGTCCTCGGGGGTCAGGCTCTCCAGGTAGCTTTCATACTCGTCCTGGTCGAGAATGGAAACCTCGAAGGGATCGTATCTGTTGTAGAAATCGACCAGCGTCGAATCCTGCGCGACCATCGGGTCCGTGATGTCGGTCTGGTTGCGCGCGTAGCTGATCCCGCGGTTTTCCTCCGTCCGGTCCGCCCGGGCGATTTCCTTCTCCACTTCCGGGTTCCGCGTATTGATCTGGAACCACTTCACGTCGCCCAGCCCGAGATCCACGTGGTCCGTGCTGTAGAACCACCCGCGCCAGAACCAGTCCAGGTCCACGGCGGACGCGTCTTCCATGCTGCGGAAGAAATCCTCGGGGGAAGGATGCTTGAACATCCAGCGCTGGGAATAGCTGCGGAATGCATGGTCGAAGAGTTCCCGGCCCATGACGGTCTCCCGGAGGATATTCAGCGCGGTGGCGGGCTTGCCATAGGCGTTGGGGCCAAGCTGGAACACGGACTCCGAATTGGTCATGATGGGGGATATGCGCTCCACGTCGCCCTTCATGTAGTTCACGATCTGGTGGGCGGGACCGCGGCGGGACGGATACTCGGTATCCCATTCCTGTTCGGCCAGGTACTGGAGAAAGGTGTTCAGTCCCTCGTCCATCCACGTCCACTGCCGCTCGTCCGAATTGACGATCATGGGGAAGTAGTTGTGGCCGACTTCGTGGATGATCACGCTGATCATGCCGTACTTCGTCCGCTCGCTGTAGGTGCCGTCCGGTTCCGGCCGGCCGCCGTTGAAGCAGATCATCGGGTATTCCATGCCGATGCGGTTCGTGTGCACGGAAATGGACGTGGGATAGGGATAGTAGAATGTGTACTTCGAATAGACGTCCATCGTGTGGGCGACCACCTTCGTGGAATACCGTTCCCAGAGTGGATTCCCCTCCTTGGGATAGAAGGACATCGCCATGACGTGCTGGGGTCCGGACATGACGCCCATGGCGTCCCAGATGAACTTGCGAGAACTGGCGAAGGCGAAGTCACGTACGTTATCCCCGTGGAAGACCCAGGTCTTCTTTTCCGTCGCGCGGCCCTTTTCCGCTTCGACGGCTTCCGCTTCGGTCACGATCATGACGGGCTCGTCCGCCGTCCTGGACCGCTCGAAGCGCGCCTGCTGCTCGCTGGTCAGCACGTCCTTCGGGTTCTGAAGCACGCCCGTCGCCGCGACGATATGGTCGGCCGGCACGGTAATGCTGACCTTGTAGTCGCCGAAGGGCAGCGTGAATTCACCCCGGCCGAGGAACTGCTTGTTCTGCCAGCCTTCGACCTCGTTGTACACCGCCATGCGGGGGAAGTACTGGGCGATGGCGTACAGGTAGTTGTCGTCTTCCTCGAAATACTCGAATCCGGAACGGCCGCCGATCTTCATCCGGTCGTTGATGTTGTACCACCATTTGATCTTGAACGTGAAGGACCTTCCGGGACGGAGCGGCTCGGGAATGTCCACGCGCATCATCGTATTGTTGATGGTATGTGGCAGCGGATTGTCGCGCCGGTCTCGCACCCAATCGATCTTGAAGCCGCCGTCGAAGTCGTTCAACAGCCTGCGCAACTGGGCGAAGCTCATCTGCCCCGAGACCCGGCTGCCCGCGATCTTGCGCGTGTCCGAGTCCTGCGCGCGCACGTTCTGGTCGAGCTGCACCCAGAGGTAGGCCAGTTCGTCGGGCGAGTTGTTGTGATAGGTGATGACCTCGGTGCCGTAGAGGCGCTGCGTCACGTCGTCGAGCTCGATCTCCATCTCGTAGTCCGCCTCGTTCTGCCAGTACTGGTGGCCCGGCGCGCCGGAAGCGGTCCGGTACACGTTCGGCGTCGGGGCTTCCTGCTTGATCTGGCGGAACTTGCTCCGGTTGATCGATTCGGGGCCCTTCTGGGCCATAACGGAGGTGGACAGGCACGCGATGCTCAGCATGCATACGTAGAATAGAAGGCGTTTCGCCATAGGTCGGTCTCCTGATTTTCTCTGTTTTCTGTCTGTATTACGCGGGTCGCGCGCAAACGACACATACGAAAGGATTGCGAAGGAGAGAATATACAACGCAGGCGCAGGCGTGTAAAGGGAGACCGGCGGGATGGTGGGCGGGTGAGGTTTCGAGTGGTCGCGGTCCGGGGCGGCCACGGTCCCGGGCGGCCGCGGTCTAGGTCGCTAATCGGGACATCCGCCTTCGCAGAACCGAGAGTCGCACAGACTCCGCCGGTCAAAATTCAATGCCGATCGGTCGCCGGAATCAAAGAAGTCCATTGGTTCAAAATGGTTCTCAAACCAAAACATCGTATACCAGGCGTAAGCCCAGGCTCCCATCTCGGCGAAAGTCTGGTCATTACCGCCAGCGCAGGTATGCGGTACCGCGACATGCCGGGCCTCATGGACGAATAACTGAATCCAATAAACTGGAACGGCTCCATACCATTGCTTGTATTGATCCAGATTACGAAGCACAACGATCCAGAGCGGACCGCTCGTCATTTCGCCTTCCGAATTTGTCTCAATACGTGTCGTGACCACAATCCTTGAGTCGTCACGACAGCAATGACTGTTTTGCACGTTGGAGTCGAAGTCGATGCCTTCGACTGTCCCAACAAACCAGTTCCAAAGGGATTCCCGGGTCCAGGGCAACGGTTCCGAAAACTCCGCTGTCCTCATCAGTATCAGACTTTTATACGCGGCATACTGAGTTTCAGTAAGTCCGGTCGATCCGTCGACCTCGTCACAGAGAAGCGGCCGGTTCGCGGTCGGGTCATCGATAAACCGGATATCCAAATCCCGGTTGATTTCGGCTATATCCTCGGAAGTTGGGCAAGTAAGCACGTATTTCTTCGCATTATAATGTGACACCGTAACGGTAATGGTTGCCAAGGCATTGCCCGACTTGGCTGTTATCGTTGTGCTGCCGTTAGCTACTGCCGTCACCAGGCCCTGGGAATCCACGGTGGCCACTGCTTCGTCGCTGCTCGACCATGTGACCACCACCCCGGATACCGCCTGGCCGTTCCCGTCCAGCACCGAAGCCGATACCTGTACCGTCTCGCCGAGCGACATGAGCGTCGCCTCAGACGGCTCGATCACGATACTGC
>VXRC01000034.1 GCA_009838645.1 Gemmatimonadota bacterium
TTTCGGTTTCTGGTTGCTTCGTGACCAGAGACTCGGGGCGGGCGATGAGCGCTGGCGGCGGCTCGGGCGCTGGCGTTGCAGGCTCTCGGCTGGCCGGCTGGGGTGCCGGTCCGGCGGCGGGCGAGGCTTCCCGGCCGCTTCCCGCGCAGGCGGCAGCGCAGCGGCGGACAGCGCGCTGAGCAGCGGGCGCGGCGGTTCGGCGCACGTCGGCGGTTCGTGGCTGGCGGGCCGTCGCGGCCAGGGCGAGGCGCCGGGCGGCTGCGCTCGAGCGTGCCTGTCGCGGCTGGGCTGTCAGCGCCGGGCGGCGCGTCGCGCGGCCCGTTGGGGTGGCACCCGTGCAGGTGCGCTGTGGCTGTCCGCAGACGTGCGGCCGTGGACACTCGCAGCCGTCGGCTGCCCCGAACGCCACAAGCCGCCCCATCGCCGCTGACGGCTGCGGCCCGACGCCGACGCGGCAGCAGCGCGCGGGCTTGACGGGCTGCCGTCTCTCGGCCATGCCGACACACGGGGCCGACCGGCCAAGCCGGGGCACACGACGGGCACAGACGCGCAGCCGGGCGCTGGGTGCGGGCAGCGTCGCCGTCTCGTCGACACCGGGCGCGTCGTGCCGGTAGCCCCCGCTGCGGGCAGTGTCAGCGGGCGGTGTCGCGCTCAGCGAGCCGCCAGCCCGCACCTCAGGCGACGCCGCAGCGCCCGGCGCTCGCGCCCGTGCCGGTCAAGCCGCCCGCTGCCGAGCCGAGCCAGCAGCGTCGCTGCGGGAGTGTCGCCGTTCGCCGCCCGAGCGCCCGTCTGTACGGCCCGCTCAGCGGCCCATCGCCCGGCTGCCTCAACACTGCCCGCCACGGCCGCCCGCAGCACCTCGCAGCGCTGCGCGTGCCGAACCGCTGCGCGTTCGCAGCCGCAGCGGACCGGGCGGTTCGCTCAGCGGACCGCCAGCCGTCGCCGCAGCGCCCGAGGTTTCTCAGAACTTCGTTCTGAGAAACCGCATAAAGAGAGAAGCCGAGGGTCCCCCATCGGTTGGTAGGTGCGGCGGCTGGGTGGGCGGTGCCATCACGGGCCGCGCTGGCACGGTGCGGCTGCTGTTCGGGCGCTGAGCCGTGAACGCGACGGCGGGGGCGCTGTGCCGTGTTTCGCGGCGTGCTGGCGATGCCGCTGAGGCTCAGCGCCGTTCTCGGCGTGCTGGCACGGCCACGATGCCCGACAGGCGGCACGGCCCGCCAAGCCGCCGTCATCACTCACGCCTCAGAGACGAATGAGAGAGACGCGAAACCTCCCCCCGTCGGTCCCTTGAGACCGGCGGCCCGACGGCGGCAGGGGTCCCCACGGGCGGGTTTGGTAGCACGGTGGACTCCCCCCTCGGTCGGCGGGTGCGCGGTGCGGGCGGACGGTGCCGTCACGGGCCGGGCGAGCCGTCGAGGTGCCGGTCTTGCCGCTGTCTGTGTGCCTGTGTGTCTGGTGTGTCCGCCTTTTCTGATTGCGCCTCCACGCGCGCGTGGGAGCGCTAACGCGAATCGCAGACACACCAGACACACAGACACACTCGGGCGCGGGCAGCGCTCACGAATCCCGGGAAAACTACGGGCGCGACACGGGTAGGCGAGTCCCCCCGTGCGCTCACAGCACCCCAACCGAAAAACGCTACGGCCGCTCGCCGCCGCGGTGCATCGCGAGGAAGCCCGACCTTGGCGAGGCACACCGGGCAGCAGCGACGGGCTTGGCTATGTCGGGCGATGGTGTCGCGCCCGGCTGCGGGCAGCCGGTCTAGTGGTCTGTGTGCCCGTTGCAGCCGGGCGCGGCTGCGCTCATAGCTGACTTGGCGAGCTGGCCGGTACTTGCCCGGTCAGACATGCTCGGGCGCGTTCACGGTGCCTCGGTGAGCGTGCCGGTCTGTCGTAGTGCGATGCCGTCGAAGCCGGGCCGCGCGTTGGCGTGGCCGTTGACTCGTCGGCGTGCCTCGTTGACGCCGGGCGCGTTCTCGGCTGCCCATTCGCGTATCTGTGTCGTGGTGTGCTTGCGGCCCGTGTCGCGGTTGAGCCGGTCCGCGAGGTCGGCAATGGGCGCGAAGCTGCCCGCCTCCGCCGTGATGTGGTCGGCCCACCATTGGCCGATGGTGTCCTCAGCCGCGTGGTAATCGTCGCTGGCGGCTTGCCACCGCTGGGGTGTGGGCGGCAGCCCGTTGGCGAGGTAGTCGCGGGCGGCGTCAATGAACAGCGCCGCTATTTGCGGCCCTTCGGCGTGCAGCTTGTCCAGGAAGCGCGGGTCGCGGTCGGCTGGCGGCACGGCGGGCACCGGGATGAGCCGCATTCGTCGCTGAAAGCCCGAGTCGGTGCGCGGCAGGCTCGGCTTGGAGTTCCCGGCGATCATGAGCTTCGCAACCGGGGTGAAGTCGAAGCTGCCGCGCCTCATGTAGTTCGCTGTCTGCGGATCGCCCGACACGAGCGCTTTGAGGGTGCCCAGATGCGCCCAAGTGCCAGCCGGGAGTTCGGGCACCACGGCGAGCCTCGCGCCCGCCAGCCTCGCCAGCCATTCGCGATGCCGGGCTGCCTTGGTCACAAGCACGTCATCGGGAATGCCGACGGCGTAGCTGCCGAGAACGCGCCGCATGACCACCAGCAGCACGGTCTTGCCACCGCCGCCCGGCCCGTGCAGGAACACGAAGCAGTGCTCGCGGGTGTGCCCCGTCAAGCAATACCCGCACCACGACATAAGCCACTCAGCCTCGGCGGCGTCGGGCGCGATGTGGTCAAGCAGCCGCAGAAAGTGCGCCGGGGTGCCCGCCTCGGGCACATAGCCGAGCACGCGCGAGACGCGATCCTCAAACGTCGGCATACCGTCATAGCCCATGCCCTCATCGAGCAGTTGCACCCGCCAATGGTCAGCATCGGGATCAGCCACACCCGCCACCGCGGGGTTCGCGTCCCACTCGCCGCGGTAAGCCAGCAGCGGCTCCAGCTCGCGCTCGATGTGGTCGGTGCGGAGTCCGCGTCGGTCGGTTTTCTTCGCCGCCTCCAGTGCGCCATGAATGCGCGCCCGCAGCCACAGCGCCTTGTCGTCGGGCTGCCATAGCTGCCCCTCTTCTCGGGCCAGCCAGCCGCGAGACACGCTGTAGCAGTGCCACGGCTGCCAGTCCGCAGCAAGCAGCCGGGCAGCAGCAGCAGCGTCGAGCCTGCCCGCCCCGGCCAGCGCGCCGTCATCGGCTGCCCCGCCAGCGGCTACCATGAACGCAGTTCCTCCGCTTCTTGGTCGGGGCAGATCGAACTAACCGGGTCGGGCACTCTGCGGGGTGCCCGGCTCATCGCGTCGCCCGAGGCAACGCGTCGATCCACGCTGCGATGCCATCGGAGCGCCAGCGCACCGCCCGGCCGATCCGAACCGGCTCAGGGAAATCGCCCGAGTCCAGCCGCCGGTAAATCTCGCTGCGGCCGATGCCGCAACGGTGCTCAACCTCGGGGCGGCCCAGCAGCCGCACGCCATCGTCTTGTGTCATGTCTGCGGGGCGGAGATCGCCTCGCACGCGCGCCAAGCCGCCCCTCGCGTGTGAGGATCGGTTCAGCGCTTCGCAGCACTCCCGCCGTGCTGAACGGTGCGGGCGCCGCTAGCCCGGCCCTGCCGGACACGCCGACACTAGCAAGGAACCCAAGGGAGCCACCCCATACCCAAGAGAGTCACCCCATATAAGGCGGCGGCTCGCCCGCCCACCACAGCGCGCAATAGCCGCATCTCTCGTCGTAGCAGTTCGCGATGTGCCCGAAGTCTGCGCCCGCCTCGTTCCAGATGCGAAACAGCGACGTATCCGCGTCCGCCAGAGACTGGTCGGGGCCGAGCCGGTGCTGAGCGTGATTGTCCACCGCGTGCATGATCGGATTGCGGCGGTAATAGCCGTCATCCTCGACGCGCTGCTTACGCCGCCGCTGACGCGCACGGCGGCGCTGCTCAGCACGGCGGCGGCTACTCATCGGCCGACGTAATCCGCCCACGCCGCCATGAGCACGGCACGCTCAGCGAACAGATCGTCCCGCAGATAGGCGGCAGTCACGGTCGTGCCGATGGTGTGGGCCAGCGCCCGCTCAGCCGCCTCGAAGCTGACTCCCGGCTGCTTCAGCGCCCAGTCCCGAAACGTCGAGCGAAATCCGTGAACGGTGCCCTCAATGGCATTCTCGCTGAGCGCTTTCCGCAGCGTCGAGTCGCCCAGCGGCCGGCCGACTGCGGCCGATGTCCGGTTAGGCGACGGGAATACGTACCCGCTGCCGTCGTCGAGTCCCTTCGCGGCGATCAGCACGTCTACGGCGGCGTCGCTGAGCGGCACCCGGTGGGCGGTTCCCTGCTTGGTGCGCTCGGGCGGCAGCAGCCAGCAGCGGCCGTCTACATCCATCTCGGCCCAGCGTGCCTCGCGTGCCTCTTTCGAGCGAGCGGCCGTGAGCACCAGAAACCGCAGGCACAAGCTGACGGCTTTCGTGGTCGCTCCCCGGCTCACGATGTCCAGCACCTCGGCCACTTCGTGGGCGGCGACGGCTCGGTGATGGGCTACGGTGCGGCGTCCGGTCCATGAGCGCAGCACCCCGTCGATGCCCTCCCCGGCCGGGTTGCTCAGCATCGTTTCGTCGTAGGCCATCACGGTGCTCATGATGAGCTTCACCCGCTGGCGCACCCGCTGAGCCGTGGCGGGCTTGTCGTTCCAGATCGGCAGCAGCACGTCGAGCACGTCGGCGCGGGTGATGGCGTTGCACGGCTTGGCCATGAGCGGCCCGGCGTGTAGTTCGAGGCTGCGCCGGAAAGCCCGGCCCTCACCCAACGGATCGCGCCATTTCGCTTCCAGCGTGCCGCACACCATCCGGGCGGCTTCGGAGAACGTCATCGGCTCGGGTGCCGCTTCCGGCTCGGGCGCAGCGCTCGCGGCGTGGATCGCCTCGGCCGTCTTGCGGGCCTCGCTCAGGCTGACGGCCGGGTACCCGCCGATGCCCTTGTCTCGGCGCTTGCCCTCGGCATCGCGGTAGCGCACGACCCACGACCGCGCCCCGCTCGGCTGTACCAGCAGCGTCAGCCCGTTGCCGTCGCCGTGCTTGCCCGGCTTGGCGTGCTCGGCTTGCTTCGCTGTCAGCTTCCCGCTCATCGCTTCCCCTTCCTCGGTGCCGGGACTTCCCCCGACTTCCCCACCAATCCTAGGTGATTAAGGGGAAGTCCACGAAACGTAGACCTAAAACCGCAGGTCAAAGCGCTGCTAACTTAGCGGAAGTACGCGATTTGCTGCGGTTGTAGAAGCGGTAGGTCTTGGCCTCGATGAACGAGGGCCCCTCGCCCCGGCGGGCCCGGCTGACGGCCTCGTTGGCTGCTTCCCACACGGCCACCACGTCCATGCCG